>NZ_JAALDV010000223.1:0-3859 GCF_014145045.1 Dietzia sp. DQ12-76 | reverse complement strand
CCACAGCGCACGGAGCGCGGAGGTCGGCGCGCGATCGCGTGCTGGTGCTGGTCGGCTTCGCGGTGTACGGAGCCCTCGCCGCGCTGGGCGACCCGATGACGTGGCCCGTGCGCGTGGCCGTGGCCGGCGGGGTCCTCATCGTGATCGTCCTCGCGGTGCGGCGTGGGTGGCACAGGCCCGGATCCCCCGGTGACCGGGGCGACCTCTCCAAGGCCGGACCCGTGCCGATCATCGTGTGGGTAGTGCTCCTCGCGGTCGTCGCGGTGATCCAACTGGGGCATTTCTTCGCCGAACCGCGCTCGATCTACCCGACGCTCAGTTCGTTGTTCGAGCAGCCCCTGTCCTTCTACCCGGTTCGTGCCGCGGCCTTCGCCGTGTGGGCGTGGCTGGGATGGGCCCTGGTGACGCGGTGACGTTCCTCCCCGCGGACCGCTCCGCCAACCTCGTCATCTGGGCGGTGGTCTGGTCACTCGTACTCCTCTGGGTGGTCGTGACCGCGCGCTCCTCCGTGCTTCCGAACCTCCTCGACCTCGTCCGGTTCGTCCGCCGTTTCTGGCTGCTCCGGTGGGCCCTGCTGGCCTTCTGGATCTGGCTGGGGTGGCACCTGTTCGTGCGGACCACCGCGTGAGTGCGCGCGGGTGCTCTGGAAGGTGACCGGGCGGGAACCGTAACGTAGGCGGTGAACTCGGTTGATGGCCTGCGGTGTCGGCGCGCCGGTCGGACTCAAGGAGGGTGAGGCGAGCATGGTCGCGAGTCGCCCCGCCCCCGGTGTGGCGGGTCCCGTCCCGAACCCGCAGTCCCCTCCGCGCACGCGACTGTTCGACGCGCTCTCCGGGCCGGAGCGGTTGGTCGTCGTGCGTGGCCCCCTGCTCTCCGGGAAGACCACCCTGCTCAGGCGGTGGTCGGCCGCCTCCGCCTCCCCCGGAGCCGTCGCCGGGGTGATCGGGCCCGAACCGGGCAGCACGCCTGACGCCTATTGGCAGGAGGTCGCGACGTCACTGCCGGAGCAGAGGGACGCCGACGCACCGACGGTCGGACCGGTCGGTGCGCGCCGTACCGCCACGGACCCGCCGGCAGACCCTTTCGACCAGGTGAAGTCCCTGGTCCGGACGTGGCGCGGCCCCCTCACACTGGTCCTGGACGACCTCCATCTGGTGGGGGAGCCGGAGAACCGTGTTCGTGACCTCTTCGAGCAGTCGTCCGGCGGAATGGTTCGTGTGCTGGTGGCCACCCGCACCGCGGGGGCTTGGCACGAGGCACCGGGGCTGCCGGCGGACAGGGTGTTCGTGCCACCGGCGGACCTCCTGCTCACGGACGCCGAACTCGACGCCGCGATCGATCTGGCGGGTCTGACCACGGCGTCGGCTATCCCCCTGGGTGAGGTCGCGGCGGAGACGGGCCGAATCGCCGGCCTGGTCGACAAGGGTGTCGGCGCCCTGAGGACGGGCTCCCCGGCCCGTGCGGACCGGGTCGGGCGCATCCGCAGCGTGGTGGACCGGGTGGTCGTCCGGGTTCTGGCCGAGACGGCGGAACTGCACCGCCACAGGAGGGAGATCTTTTGTGCCGCGACGGCCACCCCGCTGACCGCGTCGTCGGTCGGCGTGGCGATCGGCGGGGTGACCGGACGGGTGAACGCGGTAGGCGACGTATTCGTCGCCCTCGAGAGGCACGGACTCACCGTCCGCGAGGCCGGGGCGGCCGAGCCGACCTGGAGCTTTCCCGACCCGATCAGGGCATCGCTCCTGCGCATCGCGGCAACTGAGAGGCCGGAGGACCTCCGCGATGCGCGGATCGCCCTCATCGACCACTGGCTCTCGGAGGGTCGGCCCCACACGGCGTTCGTCCACGCGATCGATGCCGAACGCTGGGACCTCGTGCTGGACATCCTCCGCGCGCACTGGAAGACCCTGTACACGACGAACTTCCTGCACATGGACGGGGACCTCAAGCGGATCCCCCCCGAGGTGCTCGAGAGCGAATCGCTCTTCGGCACGTTGCGCAGGATGCACAGTCAGTTCTCCGCGCCCAAGGACAGTCCCGCGCCGCCTCCGGATCTGGTGGACTCGCCCGAGGTCTCGGATGACGCCGAGCGGTTGATGCGGATGATCTCACTCCGCATCGACGGGCGTTTCGAGAAGGCCGCAGCGGAGTACGAGATGCTGCGCCGGGTCCCCGCCCCCGACGTCGAGTCCTCTACGCAATCGGAGCGGGACGGCCCGGCGTTCGTGTTCCTCCACCTGGGCCTGACCCTGCTCCTGGTGGGGCGATTCGACGACGCTCATCAGATGCTGCGCCGGGGTCACCGGCTCGGGGTCGGGTCGTTCATCGAGCGGGACGCCGCCGGGAAGCTGACTCTGGTCAACGCGATCCTCGGCCACGTCCGGGACGCCGACTCCTGGTGGGACGAGGAGCAGCGGCACCCGCAGCTGCCCCACAACTCGGAACTCGTGGTCCGCCCGGCCGGCATGATCGGGTCCGCACTGGCGCGGCTCGAGCGCCTGGACATCGACTCCGCCATAGATCTCATGACGGACCTCGGTCCCCCCGCGGACCAGGAGGAGCTGTGGGGCTTCTCCCTGTACGTGTACGGACAGATCGCTCTGGCGGCCGGCACCCCGGCCGACGGGTTGCGGTACGTCGAGCACCATATGAGGAGGTTTCCCGGGTTGCGCGCGGACGGCGCCGTGGTGGGGCCGCTCCTCGATGCGGTCCGGGCCGACCTCCACCTGGCGATGGGGCGAACCGCCGTGGCCTTCGACCTCCTCGGGGGGTCCACGCACCCCCTCACCGCTCCGGCCCGGGCCCGGGCCCGACTGTACGACGGCGAGCACGCGGGCGCGTTGGGCGTCGTCCGGGATCACTACGGGGATCTCGGGTGCACGCAGCGCGACTCCCTGGAGCTGTCCCTGGTCGGTGCCGCCGCCTGGATCGGGCTCGGCAACCGTGAGGAGGCGGTGACGTACCTGGAGCGCGCGATCACCACGTCCACGCTCACCGGAGTGGTTCGTCCCTTCGTCACGCTCGCCCCCGGGACCCTGGCCACGCTGGCGACCCTGGGCCCCGAGTTGCCGCCCCCGGTGCGCGATGCGACCCCCCCGTCGCCGGCCCCGGGATCAACCGAGCTCACCGGACGCGAGCTCGCCATCCTCGCGAGTCTCGCCACCGGTGATTCCATCACCGCCATCGCGCGGCAGCACTTCGTCAGTGCCAACACGGTCAAGACACAGCTGCGGTCGGCATACCGCAAGCTCGGGGTCCGATCCCGCGACGCGGCGGTCGACGAAGCTCGACGGCGCGGCCTGGTCTGATGGCTGAGCAGGATGGTCGTCCAACTCGAGCCGGGGCCCTCGGGGCGTCCGGCTGAGTGGCCGCAATAGCCCGCTCATCACTGCTTTCACCCGCCCTTTCACCCGGGTGAAAAAGTCGTCCCGATAGGTGTTCCGTCTCCAATGTGAGTTAGCGTCCATGTTGATCGTGTCGCGCAATCGTGATCACCGTCGCCATCGGCCGGGCCGGATCCGTGCCCGTGACCCCCACCCGCCCACGCGGGCATCTCCCCATCACAGGAGAACTCAGCCGTGACCGTGCGGGCCCGGTGGGGCGACGGGATCCGTCTTCGGAAGGACCACCCATGAGGCGCCTGAGGCTCCCGTATCGGCACGGAGACGGGGCGGGCGCCTCTGCTGCGCTGGCAGTGCTGTGCGCCGTCATCGCTCTCGTGCTGCCCACGCTGGTTCTCGCCCCCATGGCGTCGGCCCGAGCCACCTCTCCGGCGCCCGCGACGGCGACACGGGGTACCGGTCCGGAAGCCGTCCGCCCGGCCCCGGCGGCGATGGATGTGCGGGTCGCGGTTCGCGGA
>NZ_JAALDV010000222.1:0-1416 GCF_014145045.1 Dietzia sp. DQ12-76 | reverse complement strand
CTGCTCGGCGGCCGCGGGGGTGGTCGGACCTGCGTCGCCCGACCCGCCGGTGGGCTCGGGGGCGTCCACCGAGTCGTCGTCGACCTCCACGCTGGGCGGCAGTGTGCCGTACAGCGTCGCCGAGTCGCGCTCGACGTTGAGCACCTGGGCGCGGGGCCCCCGGTGCGTGGGGAGGTCGAGGGTCTTGGAGGCGAGGTTCGCCACGGTCGGGGCGTTGGCCACGCCGACCTCGACAAAACACTCGATGCCCAGACCGCCGCGCTCGATCGGCGTGAACAGCAACTCCTGGGTCTCGATCCAGCGGACCGGGCTGGCGAACTGCCAGGCCAGGAGCTCCACCAGGAGGAGGCGTCCCAGGCGCGTCGGGGTGGCGGACCACGAATCCCAGTCCGCGAGGACCTCCGCGAGGGAGTCGGCCGGCACGAGGTCCGCGATCTCCTGCACGAAGTCGCGCTCGAGACTGAACAGACGCGGCACGAGGTTGGGGATGTAGCGGCCCACGAGCACCGAGATGTCGATGTCGTGCGGGATCAGCGCGTCGAGGGTGGCCCGGAAGTCCGGGACGCCGCCGCGCAGGACGGTGGAGTGGAAGGGCACGTCGATGCCGGGCACCAGGATGAAGGCGTTCTTGCCCCCGGACCGCTCGAGCTCCCGCTCGACGGCCTTCTCCAGGGCCTTGCAGCCGGCGACGGTGCCGGCCAGCGCGTACTGCGAGCCCGCGAGGTTGTAGTTGACGATCTCGATGAACTCACCGGACTCTTCGGCCACGCCGGCCACCCAGTCCACGACCTCGTCGTCACCGATCCCCATCTGGGACGGCCGGATCGCGGCCATCCGGTAGTCGGACCGCCCCTCGGCATCGCGCGGGACGAGCTCGTGCATGGTCGATCCGCGCTGGAAGACGATCTCCAGCAGCGGCTCGAGCTCCAGCGTCCCGGAGATGGCGGCCAGGGCGTCGTACTCGCCGATCGAGTGGCCGGCGTAGTAGGCGCCGTCGACGAACAACCCGTCCGCCTCCAGCTCGGCGCGCTGCGCCACCGCGAGGCACGCCATCGCGACCTGGGTGAACTGCGTCAGGTACAGCACGCCGTCGGGGTGCCGGTGGACGGTGCCCCGGACGGTCACCTCCGTGGGATTGTCGCGGACGAGCGCCAGGATCGAGAAGCCGAGCGCCTTCCGGGTGTGCGCGTCGGCGCGGTCCCAGATCTCGCGGGCGGCGGGGCAGCGGGTGCGCCCCTCCATGCCCATCCCCTTGGCCTGGATGCCCTGGCCGGGGAAGGCGTAGACGGTTCGCGGGGCCTCGGTCAGCGCGGTGGCGGCCATGACGGTGGCCCCGTCGACCGTGCAGGTGACCTCGAGGACCTGGCCGCCGGCGAACCGCCCCGTCTGGACGGCCCGGACGGCGATGTGGTCACC
>NZ_JAALDV010000221.1:0-1399 GCF_014145045.1 Dietzia sp. DQ12-76 | reverse complement strand
GCTGGCCGCCCGTCGCAGCGCCGGCCAGGGGCCGCGGTCGGTGCGCGACTCCGCCGGGGACGGCGGTGACCGGGACGTGTCCGGGGAGATCTGTGACTTCGAGGAGTACTCCTGGCTGTACCACGAGTCGTGGCGGGATCCGGATGTCCGCTGGCTGCTCTCGACCGTGCCCAGCTGCATGATCCTCGACGACCACGATCTTCGCGACGACTGGAACTCCTCGTACGCGTGGCGCCGGGAGATGACGGCCCAGCCGTGGTGGCCTGAGCGCGTGAAGGGGGCTTTCGCCAGCTACTTCGTCTACCAGCACCTGGGCAATCTCGCGCCGTGGGAGCTGGAGGCCGACGCGGTGTACCAGGCGGTGCGGGCTGCGGGATCCGATGCCGAACGCGAGGGGATCCTCGACGATTTCGCCCTGTCCGCCGACGCCGACCGCGACACCGCGCGGTGGAGCTTCCGCCGCGACTTCGGGCGGGTGCGGGTGGTGATGCTCGACGTGCGCGCCTCTCGTCGGTTGGACCCCGGTGACCGACGAGTGATGGATCCCCGGGAGTGGGAGTGGGCGCGGGAGGCGTGCCTGGCGGCCGAGGTCGACCACCTGGTGATCGCGTCGTCCCTGCCCGCCTTCATGCTGCCGGCACTGCACCATCTCGAGGGGTGGAACGAGGCGGTGAGCCGCGACCGGCCGGACAAGCCGCTGTCCGCCCGGATCGGTGAGTGGGTGCGCCTGACAGTCGACCTCGAACACTGGGCGGCGTTCCGGAACAGTTTCGACGACCTGATCGGGTTGCTCACCGAGGTCGCGGCCGGGGATCACGGCCGGCCGCCCGCGTCGATCCTCATGCTGGGCGGGGATGTCCACTGCTCGTACCTCGAGGAGGTCCAGCTCACCGCGCCCCGGGTGCGCGACTCGCCCACCAGGGTCCACCAACTGGTCATGTCGCCGTTCCGCAATCCTCTACAGAAGTCGATCCGGATGGTCAACCGGATCTCGGTCCGGAATCCCGCGCCCGCACTGACCCGCCGGCTCGCCGATGCTGTGGGGGTGCGCGATCCACAGGTCAGGTGGGACGTCACCGACGGCGTCTGGTTCCACAACGGGGTCATGACCCTGGTGCTGCGCGGTCGCCGCGCCACCGTCAAGGTGGAGCATGCACACGTGGAATGGCCCGCACGCGGACTGGGGAGGGTGCTCACGCTCGTGCCCGGCCTGGCGCCGGACTCCTGGGGCCGGAGAGGGCGACGACGACGAGGTGGGGACGACCTCGAGGCCAAACCCCGTCAGGTTCTGCGCAGAACACTCACCAAGGAGCTCACGGACTGAGGTGGGACGCCGGCCGGGCGACAGTGTGCTCGTCGGCTGACCGGGGTCCCCGGGGCTGCCGGGGCTGCCGGGGCT
>NZ_JAALDV010000220.1:7685-16303 GCF_014145045.1 Dietzia sp. DQ12-76 | reverse complement strand
CGGGCCCGCGACCGGAGTCACGGGAGCGACGGGGGACACCACGGTGACGGCGGCGTCGGGGGACTTGGCGGCCCGGAGCCGTTCGGACAGACTCATCGCTTCTCTCCCCTGACTTCTCCCTTGTGCAGACGGTGTCGGCCCTCGGATCGGGTGGGCTGCGACACCTGCTGCCCTGGTGCTTCCGGCGACGCTGGAGTACCCGCAGTCGCGGTGGTGGGCGTGGGCTTGAGGCGGCCCAGGAACTTCCCGACCGCTGACGCCGACCTGGGCGCGCGCGCGGGGGAGGAGGTGAACCGACCCACCAGCTTCCTCAGGTGGGTGGTCACGGGGTCGCGCTTGTCGCTCTGCAACAGCGGGATGCCCTGGTTGACCGATGCGACGGCACCTTTGGACCGGGGGATCATCATGTCCACGGAAGCGCCGATGGTCGCCTCGACATCTGTCTTGGTCAGGCCGTTCTGGGTGTCGGCGAAGTTGAGGACCACGTGGCGGCCGGAGAAGACCATCCCGAGTTCACGCAGGATGTCGATCTCTTTCCGGAGCCCGCGTACCCCCGGCACGTCCATGCTCGTCACCAGGACCAGGTCGTGGGTGTTGTCGAGGACCGTGAGGGTGGGTTCGGTGAGTCCCGGTGCGGTGTCGACCACCACGTAGCGGAACTCCGAGGCCAGGGTCTGCAGGAGCCGGCTGATGTCCTCCATCCCCACCGAGTCCGCCTCGGCGGGAGAACCCGGCCCGCACACCACGTACAGGCCGGTCTCGTGCTGTGTGAGGAAGGTCTTGAGGACCATCGTGTCCTGCGCGGCCGGCCCGTGCACCACGTCCACCAGGGTGTATTCCGGCGCGAGGTTGAGGGCACTGCCCACGTCGCCGAACTGGACGTCGAGGTCGACCAGGACGGTGGAGTGCGGGTCGGAGCGCGCCAGCCCGACGGCCAGGTTGGTGGCGACGGTGGTCTTGCCGACGCCGCCCTTCGGCGAGGCCACACTGATGACCCGACCGGGCTGGGTCTCCGATCCGTTGACCCCGCCTCCGGGGCCGACACCGGTCCCGGCTTGGCGGGTTACGGCGGTGCGGCGGGCGCGTTCGAGGACCCATCCGAGCTCGCCCGGATCGGCATCGGGGTGCACGATGTCGCACACACCGGCCCGCATGGCCGCGAAACCGATCTCCTCGGGCCGGTCGCTGACCAGCACCACCGAGATCCCAGTGTCGTCGGCGCGGAGTCCGGCGGCCACCTCGAGTGCGGTCGTCTGGTCGCGGGGGCCCGCGTCGAGGACGATCACCGACAACGGCTGCGCGCCTTGCGTCATGGCGAGCATCCGCGCGGGGTCGGACGGGAGCGGACCGAGGGGGAGGTCCACGAGATGATCTCCCACCACGGACCGGACACGGTCGCGGAGATCGGCGGACTCGGTCAGTACTGCGAGGCGGCTCATTGGTACACGTTCCCTGGGGTCACGATGCGGGTCCCTTCCTGGGGCACCTCGGGTCCTTCGACGGACAGCCAGATCGTTCCGTGTTCGGCACCGAACACGATGGTCTCCGCGTCGCGGGCGTTGACCGCAAGGGTGACGATCATCCCGCCGTCGGGCATCGCCGCGGCGGCGGGGTCCGCGTCCGACTCGGCGTCGGAAGGTGGGGTGATCCCGCCCTGCACCCGCAGGACGAGGATCTTGTGCAGGACGAGGTGGGTCTCGTTCTGGGGATTCCCCTTGGAGATGAACACCCCGACGGTGGCTCCCGGGGTCAGCGTTCCGCCCAGGACCCGCGGCGCGGCGAGGGGGATCGAGACCTGGTGGAGGCCCGGTGGGGCCGGGATCTCGCCGGGTCTCAGGATCGAGGCCGGGTCGGCGAAGCGGCCGGCGAGGATCTGCTCGCCCGGCTGCAGAGTGGTCACGGCCACCAGACCGTCGAGCTCCGCGAGGTCGGTCACGGCTCCGGGACCCACCGCCGCCGCGGGGATGTTCTCGGCGGCGACGAGCTCGCCAAGGGCCTCGGTCGGGGTGCCCTCGGCGATCGGGCCGGTGGCCACCAGCACGGTGACCGGTTCCATGTCGGCCATCGCGCGTTGATCGGCGTTGTTGACGTAGCTGATCAACACCACGGCGCCGAGCACCGCGAGGAGGACGGCGGCGACGATGGCCACGACACGACGGTTCACTGAGGACTCACTTACCTATCGGGGGAGCAGGGCCACCACGGAGGCGCCCATGTCGGGGGCGGTCGGCCCGTAGTCGAAGTCGTCGGACAGATCCACGAAGCGGGTGAAGTACCCCTCGATGCAGCGTTCGTTGCCGCGGCAGCTGGAGTTCCATTCGCGACCGGAGAAGCGGTAGCCGGTAATCCGGAAGGCGGCATAGCCGTACACGCGGTACCAGGCGTTGCTGCCGGAATCCCCGGACTCATCGAAGACCGGGATGAGCACGGTCGCGTTGCGCAGCGCGATGAGGTCGGCGTCGGTACAGGCGTTGGGGACCGAGTTGCCGGGGTCGCTCCAGAGGACCTCGTTGATCCGGTTGGCCACACTGCACCTTCCGGAGTTCGCCGCCAGCCACCCGAATCCGCCCGGCACGTGATTGCCGGAGGGGCCCGTGCACCCGTTCGCACCGGCGGTCTTGGAGGCGTAGATGGTGCGTCTGACGGTTCCGGACGGCATCCCGCCGCCGGTCTGCGCCCGGAAGTCACAGAGCGAGAAGGTCAGGGGGAGTACAGCCCTGCCGCCGGTGGGGGCGCCCCACCCCGTCGTGGCCGTCGCCGCGATCGCCGTCTCGTTGATGCCGAGGACGGGGGCGAACCAGTGCTCGCGGATCCCCGAGCCCGTCACGGACACCCGCCCCGAGGACGGTGTGGGGACCGGTACCACGCCGGCGGTCGCCTCCGCGTCGATGGTGTTGGCGGTGAGGAACTGCTGCGCAGTGTCGCGCGGGGTGCGGCAGTTGCCACGCGCACAGTCCTGGGCGATCGCCAGGGCTGCCGCGTCGGCGCCCGTCTGGAGCTGCTGCCGCTCGGAGTGGACGGAGGCGATGTCGATGGAGATGGCGGCGAAGCCGATCAGGGGGATCATCAGGAGCGCGACCATCACGCTGACGGCCCCGCGGTCGTCGTTCAGCCGTTGCATCGCATGGTCCCCCTGCCGGTCAGGGTGAAGTCGTCGATCGGGAGGAACCCGGAGAGCAGTTCGAGCGGGTAGGTGATGGTGACCGTGGCCGTGCCGGGTGGCGTGGTCGCGGTGGCCGCGCAGCTGGTGGGGGTGACGCTGATCGTCGCCCGGGTGAGGTCCAGCGTGTTGGCGGAGTTCCGAGTGGCGGTCCGCGCCGCGGTGACGCTGTTCTCCAGGGCCATCACCCGCACGCCGTCACGAGCAGCGTTGGAGAGCGTGGTCTGGATGTTGTAGGCGCGGCCGAACTCGATGATTCCCAGGACGAGAGCGAGGAGGACCGGCACGACCAGAGCGAACTCCAGGGCCGCGGCACCGCGGTCGGAGGAAGTTCTGGTCATGACGGTCCTCGAGAGGGTGAGGGGCGAGGGGCGAGGGGTGACTTGAGACGGCTCCGGCGCAGCGCCCGAAGGTTGGGCGCCGCGCCGGAGGTCGAGACGGTTCTTAGGTGGCGGCCGGGGCGTTGGCGGCACCGCTGGGAAGACGGCCAGCGATGTTCTCGAACAGTGTGTTCAGGTTTCCGCCGAGGAGGATGACTGCCGCAATGATCGCCACCGCGATGAGCCCAACCATCAGGCCGTACTCGACGGCCGTAGCGCCACGGTCCTTGCGGTCCTCGAAGCGATCGCTCACGAGGGCGTAGAGCGTGAAGTAGTAAGCAGCAACCTGGCTCATGATGAACCGTCCTTTGGTGCGGGGGTCGGTTGACCCGAGGGGAAGGGGGGCGTCCGATCCGGTGCGAATCAGTGACGAGAATCACTATGGCACACGAGTCAGGTTTGTCAAAACAAACTGATTAATCCGTTGCCTCAGTTCACCCCGCCGCTTCGCCCAGGCGCGGTTTGCGACGGTCCCGGGACTGGTCCTCGGATGCACTCGATTCAGGGTGAATAGCAGACCTATGCAACTGAACAGCGCAAACATCTACCAGCACAGCGATTCTCATCGCTGGTGCACAGAGTCGGGCGGAGGGGTGGCGGAGGCACGAATCCCGCAGTCTCGACAGTTGACTGACATGTCATGGTGCTTCTGGGCGGAAACTCTAGACTGTGAGAACCTTAAGTCGCAACCTAGGTAAGCCTAAGTCGCGTCCCGTCGAGGCTCGGGCTGGCCTCAGGGGGCGCGAGGCAACCGGGCGTGTGAGAAGTGCGAATCGTTGCCCAGAGGGGCGAGAAATCAGCGCAGCAGGCCGAAGAGGCGTCCGCCCCGGTGCTCGTGGCGCGAGAGCGCGGACCCGAGGAGGTCGGCGTCATGCTCGTGGTCGATCTCTGCGCCGGCGAGGCGCCCCACCGTGCGTTCCCAGAGCAAGCCCTCGTACACCGCGAGCAGATCGAGGGACGCGGCGGCGGGGTCGCGCAGTCCGGCCGCGTCGAGGGCGCCGGTGAGGTCGCTCGGGTCGAGAAGGGCGGCCACGAGATCGGTGGTGTCGTCCTTGCCGGTGAGTTCCATGATGAGTGCGGAGCGGGCTGCCAGTTCTCCGCGGTAGTCGGCGAGGAGGCCCTCGATCATCCGCGTGAGCGTCGACAGAACGTCGTCGGCGTCGGAGGAGGCGAGTTCCTGGATACCGGAGACCTCGACGAAGCCACGCAGGAGCGAGGTGAGTCGGTCGACGGTAAGGGAGAGGAGCTGCGCACGGGTTCGGCAGTAGTAGGAGGTGGAGCCCGAGGGCAGTCCGGCCTCGGAGTCGACGGCGCGGTGGGTCAGCGCCCGGACGCCGTCCCTGGCCACCACCTCGATCGCCGAATCGGCGATCAGCATGCGCCGGTCCTCCATGGTGGCTCCCGTCGTCGTGGTACTCGGTCGCTCGGCTCGACCGCTGTAGCGCGGGCTGGCCGACTAGAGGGTCAGCCTATCGCCGGGATCCCGATCCTGGATCGAAATAACTGCACGCCCCGCCACCGGTTTCGGTGACGGGGCGTCTGAGGAACGGTCGGGCAGGTCAGGCCGCGGAGGCGAGCTTCCGGGCGCGACGCCTGGACGCGTACCTGAGCGCCGTCTGCAGGCCGGCCCGCTGGCCCTCCTCCTGTGCGGGAAGGGGTTTGGGTAGGTCGGCGAACATGCGCTCGGAGTGGGTCTCCGGGGCGTCGTCGGACGTGCGCTGCAACATGTGATCGGGCAGCGACATCTTGGCGATGGTCCGCCACGCCTTGAAGTACTGCACCGGCAGCGGGCCCGCCACGTACGGCAGGTCGTACTTGCGGCACACCTCGCGGACGCGGACCGACGCCTCGGCCAGTCGGTTGGAGGACATGTCGGGGTAGATGTGGTGCTCGATCTGGTACGACAGGTTGCCCGAGAGGAAGTCGATCACCGGTCCGCCGGTGAGGTTGGCGGAACCGAGCATCTGCCGCAGGTACCACTCGGCGCGCGTCTCGTTCTCCACGTCCTTCTTGGTGAACTTCTCGGCGCCGTCGGGGAAGTGCCCGCAGAAGATCACCGCATTGGTCCAGACGTTGCGGATGCCGTTGGCGACGAGGTTGGCGGTCAGCGTGGACTTCCACCCCCTGCGCGAGAGCGCCGGGTAGAACACGTAGTCCTTCGCGAGCTGGCGTCCCGCCTTCCGCGCGAACAGCCGGAGCTTGTTCATCGTCTCGGGGCGGTCGTCACGCCCCTTGGCGACCCTGCCCAGCTCGAGGTGCTGGATCCCGACACCCCACTGGAACAGCAGTGCCAGGGCCGCGTTGTAGACGAGGTTGCCGTAGAAGTACGGGTGCCAGCGCTGGTCACGCGTCACGCGGAGCACGCCGTACCCGACGTCGTCGTCCAGGCCGACGATGTTGGTGTACTTGTGATGGATGTAGTTGTGGGTCTGCTTCCAGTGCTCGGACGTGCCCACGATGTCCCACTCCCACGTGGTGGAGTGAATCTCCGGGTCGTTCATCCAGTCCCACTGCCCGTGCATGATGTTGTGCCCGAGCTCCATGTTCTCGATGATCTTCGACAGCCCGAGGGCGCCGGCGCCGATGGCCCACGCGGTGCGATTGCGCGAGCCGACCATCAGCAACGCGCGAGATCCCACCTCGAGGGCGCGCTGGAAGCGGATGGTGTTGCGGATGTAGGCGGCGTCCCGCTCGCCGAGGGAGCCGATGATGTCCTGGCGGATCTGCTCGAGTTCCTCGCCGAGGGCCTCGATGTCAGCCTCGGTGAGGTGTGCGAATTCCGGGATGTCCGTGATAGCCATGAACCTACGGTACCGTAGGTTACGGTCGCGTAGGTAGGGTTAGGTCGTGGGTCACACCGTTCCCCGGGCCTCGCGCTGCGGCGGGACCGTGGCCGGGCGGTGGCAGAACAGTGGCGCGGGCGCGTGATCGGGGCCGCAGCGGGGCGGTTTCGGCCCAGATTATGACGCGCTGGCCAGCGGTGGAGCGCGACGATGCGACATCATTTGTCACGGTTGTGTAACGTCGGGTGGGTTCGCGACGACATATGGGATGTCACGCGCCACGGCCGGCTCGAGGGGTCCCTCGAGCCCGGGCGGCGGCACGCGGGACCACCAGACCGCCAGCTACGCCAGTACGCTTCGAGTACGACACACAAGGGGACACATCATGAGCAGCGCCAACGACATCTTCCTGCAGGCCATCCAGCCCGTCGTCGACATCTTCTGGACCCTGGTGTGGACCGCCACCGGTTCGACCGTGAGCGTTCCCCGCCCGGTGTCGCCCACCCCGTCTGCCTGATCGGTCGCCGCCGGGTACTCGTCCCGGCCCACCGCGACGACGGACCGCAACGGCCCGCCTCTCACCCGGGAGGCGGGCCGTTGCGTGTTCGGGCCGTCGTGTGTTCCGGGTCGTCAGAGCCCGAACTTCTCGCTGCCGCCGAGGTCGATGGGAATGGAGGCTCCGGTGATGCCCGCTCCCGCGGCGCTGCAGAGGTAGACGGCCATCGACGAGATCGCCGACGCCTCCACCCATGGTTCGGGCAGTTGGTTCATCCCGCTGAAGGTCTCGGCGGCGTCCTCGAGCGTGGTGCCCTCGCCCCCGGTCATCATGGCGATCATCGACGGGTTCTCGATCATGGGGGTGCGGACGTTTCCGGGGTGGAGGGAATTGCATCGCACTCCCGAGAAGCCCAGCTCGCCCGCCAGTGACTTGGCCAGCCCACGGACCGCCCACTTGGAGGTGGTGTAGCTGGAGGTGAACGGCGCGCCGCGCAGGCCCACCATGGAACTGATGATCACCACGCACCCGCCCCGGCCGGTGGCCAGGATGTGCGGGATCGCGGCCGTCGTGGTGACCCAGGTGCCCTTGAGGTTGATGTCCAGAGTGGTGTCCCACTCCTCCTCCGAGCGTTCCCAGGAGGCGGCGGGCTCGGGGGAGACTCCGGCGTTGGCCACCACGAAGTCGAGTCCGCCCAGCTCGGCCACCCCAGCCTCCACGGCGTCACGCATCCCTTGGAGGTCGCGGACGTCGACTTCGGCGGTCACGCACCTCCGCCCCAGCGCCCGGACCGCCTCGGCGGTCGCCCGCAGGTCCTCCGGGTCGGCCATCGGATAGGGCACCGTCTCGATATCGCGACACAGGTCGACGGCTATCACGTCGCATCCAGCGGCCGCGAACGCCTCGCAGTGGGCCCGGCCCTGCCCGCGGGCGGCACCGGTGACCAGCACTACCTTTCCGGACAGTTCGGGCGGGGTGGCGGTGGGGCTCGACATGGTGGGAGTCCTCCTGTGATCGGTGGCGGCCCCTGCGGGGTCTTTCGCCCTGCGGCATGCTGGAAGTCCGACGTTTACATAGTGATAGGTAGTGATCATCATGCTCGAACGGACTCTGGTCCTCGTGGATACCTCGTATCTCTTGGCTAGCTTCTACAACTCGTGGGAGGAGGGTGCACGCGGCCAGTTGGAGATATCCCTGGCCACGGTCGTGCACCGTTTAGATCAGGTGGCCCACGGTCTCGTCGACCAGCCGGTACAACGGCAGAACTGGTACGACGGTATTCCGGATTCCGGCCCGCACCGGTACCAGCGCACGCTCCGGGTGATCGAGGGCGTGCAGCTGCGTGCGGGGCAACTGATCGAGTGGGGTGAGCGGCGCACTCAGAAAGCCGTGGACACACTTCTCGTCGCGGACATGATCCAGGCCGCTTACAAGGGCCAGTGTTCGGACATGGTGCTGGTCACCGGTGATGCCGACATGATCCCCGGGGTCCGGGTCGCCGTGGACGCCGGGGTGCGGATGCATCTGGTGGGCTTCGGGTGGGACTCCATCTCCTCGGCGTTGCGACACGCCTGCGACACCACGCTGGTGCTGGATCCGCGCACGGATTTTCACGACGCCATGCAGATCAGGGTTCTGGAGGGGCCGATCCCGCCCAAGGTCCGGTCCTCGTCCGAGCGTCCCACCGCACCGGGTGATGACGGCAGCGAGCCGGAGGGCGAGGAGTCGGTGGGGATGGTAGAGGTGGATCTGCGCCCCGATCGTGCGTCCGCCACCTCGGTGGCCGATGAGACACGCCT
>NZ_JAALDV010000220.1:0-7614 GCF_014145045.1 Dietzia sp. DQ12-76 | reverse complement strand
TCTGCCGATGCGGAGGAGCTGGCGGCCGACGCACAGGACTGCGCGGCGATCGCCGAGCGTGGGGTGAGGTCGGGCCCCGGGTCGGAGCCGGTGGCCACGGAACCCGTAGCGGAGCCCGGGGGCGACCGACCCCCATCGCCGTCCCCGGGCCGGCCTCAGGCGGAGGCCTCGACGCCGGGCGCCCCGTCCAACGGGTCCTCGCGTCCGAGTCCGTCGATGATGGCGCCCCACCGCCGTCCGCTGCGGTCCAAGTTCGTTCCGCTGTCGGAGGAGGTGTGGACCTCGTCCGGCGAGCAGACGCCGTTCGACGTGGGCCAGCAGTATGCGACCTGGTGGTATGAACAGGCCGCGACCGAGGAGCAGCGCGATCAGGCCCACCTGCTCTCCGGGGGAGTGCTCCCGCCTGCGGTGGACCGCCCGCTGCTGCAGTTCGCGTGTCAGATGCTCAACGAGTTCACCCTGACCGAGGCGCAGCGGGTTCGTCTGCGCGACGGATTCCATGAGGGGATCCGCGCGGTCCTGCTCAAGCATCGCTGACCCGGGCGGGACGAGGACGTCAGGGCCGGGGTTCAGAAGGGCGGGGGATCGCGGTCGTCGACATCCGGCCCGTCGCCCCGTGACGCCGCGACGTTCTCGCGGCGCCGGGCGGCAATGCGGCACGCCCGTCGATACCAGTGTGTGCTGAGAGGCCGGGGCCGGAGCCAGGGTCGCTCCGCGGAACCGGGGCCGGGCAGCGTGTCGAACCCGTTGCGGGTCAGGTCCCGCCACTTCGCCAGTGGTCCGTCTGGGAGAGTCGTGATGGTGTAACCACTCTCCGTGACGATGGTCAGCGTTCCGTCGCGCAGGAGCTGGTAGTACCAGGTGTGGAAGGTCTTGAACCTGTGGTGGCGCCGGCAGAGGCACATGAGATTGGCCTCGACGGTCTGACCGCCACCGCCGGGATCGGAGTGGTCGAAGGGCACGACATGGTCCACGTCGCAGTCCTCGGCCGGGACCGAACATCCGGGGTGGCGGCAGGTTCCGTCGCGTAAACGGATCCGGCGGGCCAGCTCGGCGCTGATCCGGTAGCGGCGCGCACCGTCGGTCGAGTCCGCGGACCCTGCCTCGGGATCGGGGACGGAGATCTGGGCCCCGACGCTGCGGGCCAGCAGAGCGATCAACGCGTCGATCGACGCGGGCCCGCTTCGCGGGACGTACACCTCCGGCTCCTCGCCCGGACCGCGAGGGGCCAGGATGGTGATGATCGGTCTGATCTGCGGGGCGGATGCGGGTGCGGAGCGACCCGAGTTTCCGGCGTCAGAACAGTCGCCGGTGCCGAGGATCGCGTCGACGAGGGCGTCCGCCCGGTGTTGCTGATGGGAGCGGGCGTGCGGGTCGTACGCCGGCCCGGTGCCGTTGCGGACGGCGTCGATCCGGGCCTGCTTCTCGCGGTCGAGCCGCTCCCCGGCAGTGTGCTGGAGCGCGTCGTGGACCGCGGTGGCCTCGGTCGAGGTGAGGTGCGCGCGCAGCTCTGACATCCCGTCCGCCCCGCGACGGACGCTGACTCCGCGCTCGTGCCGCGCAGCCGCGCATCGTCTGGCGACGCCCTCCGGGTCGAAGGCAGCGATGATGCTGTCGGTCTTGGCCAGGATCGCGTGGCGACCGGGCCGCTCGCCGGATGCGATGGACTCGAGCAGCGAGTCCACGACCAGGCGGTGCACGACGTCCAGCACGGAGGGGTCGACTGTCCGCATCTGCCTGACGAGCATCACCGCCGTGCGCTCGTCCAGGAGGCCGGACCTCATGGCTTCGACGATCCCGGGGAACCCCATGACGAGATCCCGGGCCAGCGTGAGCATCGACGCAGCGCGGCGATGGTGGACCCCGTAGGTGGCGACCAGTTCGGCGCAGGCGACGTCGAAGGGGTCCAGCACGGCGTGGTCGCGCGGACGCGGGGGCCCATCGGGGTCGAAGTAGCCGGCCTCGACATCGCGGGCGAACTGCTCTTCCTCGCACAATGCGAGGAGATCGTGACAGGCCTGCAGGCGGGCTGCGGCAGCGCGGTTCTCGGCGCGGAGAGCGTCGAGGGCGGCCAGCCCGGCCGCTGCTATCCCCGAACCGTGTGCTGTCGGCATCCGCGTCCCCCTTCCCGGCAGCCCGGCAATCGCTCGTGTGTTCGATAGCGCAACACTAGCAACGGGGTACGACATGGCATCCTGACCAGGACTGATGCCACTGACGCGTCCGGGGCGGGCGGGGGCGGCGGCGTCAGCGATGGCGACGGGGGTGGGAGAAACGGGAGGGAGCGGAGCGAGGTGTGATGCCCAGCGAGGCGGCGCAGGCCGCTCAGCGGCCCACCAGGTCCCGGTAGTACTCCGCGAGGCCGGGGTAGTAGTCCGGTTCGAAGTGCAGGGCATCCGGATCCCGCCCCGCCTCCGCTTCGACCAGGCGATCCAGGTAGTACTCCCACCCGGGACCGATGGACGCGGCGGACTCGGCGTCCGCGATGTACTGTTCCAGGGAGATGACGGCCTTGCCGCCCTCGCCGCCCTCGTCGTCGTCGCTCTCGATCCTCACGGTGAGCAGCCACCCACCTGACCCGGTCCGCACCACGAGGAGCCCGGGGGCGTCACAGGTGACCACCTCCATGTCATCCACCGGATCGCCGTCCTCGGCGGTCATGGTGAGCTGGACGGTGCCGGATGCCGGGTCGCCCGACCACGGGCCGATCCACCGGGCAGTGCGGGCCGGGTCGGTGACGGCGGCCCACGCCTGCTCACGGGACCGGGGCAGGCGGCGGGAGAACACGACCGCTCCCGAATCGGAGAGGCGGCCGGAGGGCGTGGGTGTGGGCATGTCGTCTCCTGGTGATCAGGCCGACGCCGGGGACGGGCTCACCCTGACGCCGACAGCCAGAATATCGCGAACCGCCGCGTGGAAACCGAAAAAGAATCACTCCGCACTCGTCGCTGCCGCAGGCGAGCGCGAACGGGTCAGTCCCTCGTGTCGCGGGGCAGGGTCGGTCCGGCGAGATCCGCGGGCCCCGGCTCCGGGGTCCCCGAGTCGTCGACGGGGGCAGAGGGTGACCCCGCCTGCCCGGTGGGCGTCGCGGCTTCCGTCGCACCGGATGTCTCCGTGTTCTCGTCGGTTCCGGCGCCCTCGGTCAGCTGACGGTCCGAATCGCCACCCGGGCCGGCTCCCTCGACGGCGGTGCCGCCGCCGGTCAGGCCCATGGACGCACGGATCTGCTCGAGCTTGCTCTTACCCTCCGACTCGCGGGTGAACGTGGCGGCGTCGAGCTGAGCGGTGGACGGCGCACCCGTGGCCTCCGCGAGTTCCTGTTTGCCCAGTGCCGTGGTGTAGCGGCCCTCGATCTTGGCCCGGATCTCGTCGAAGGTGGGCGAGTTGCCGCCGCCGACGCCCTCGAGGGAGGACACGGAGTCGACGGTGCGGTGCTGCATCTCGGCCTGCGTGGCCTGGAGGAGCAGCTGGTCCTCCTGTGCGAGCGTCTCCCGCAGTCGCTGGTCGGACTCCTTGACCGCCTGCTTGGCCTGCTCGGCGGCCTGGACCGCCTGCCCGTGCAGCTGCTTGGTGTTCTCCAGATCCTGTTCCAGGGTGACCATCCTCGAGGCCAACTGCTCGGCCTGCGCCTCGAACTGGCCGGCGCGGGCCGTGTCCCCCTCCGCCCGGGCCGACTCGGCCACCTGGAGGGTCTGCCGGATCTGACCCTGCACCTCGTCGAGCTGCCGGGACTTGGTGCTCATCGCGATCTCGAGCTGCTTGGCGTTCCCGATCACCGAGGCCGCCTGGTCGGTCACCGCCTTGTGCTGCTGGCGGGCGTTGTCCATGGCCTGGCGGACGAGGATCTTGGGGTCCGCGTTGTCGTCGACCTTCTTGTCGAGCGAGGCCTTGAGGTAGTTCCAGCTCTTGGAGAACGGGTTCGGCATGTCGGGGTCCTAACTGTCGGCACCGAGGGCGCGGGCCGGAAGGCCGACCCGTGGCGTGTTCCTACCTCTTGACGGTACCGAGCAGCGCGGCCACCGGCAGCGCGGTACGGGGCAGGTAGGGCTGACGCCACAGGCCTCCCGAGGCGGCCCCGTGCGACTCGTGTTCCCACTGCACCCCGACGTCCGGTCGACCGACGTTGAGGTCGTGGACCAGTAGTGCCGCGAGAAGGGCGGACGAGGTGGCCGGTTCGAAGATCTCGATGCCGAACGCGTGCGCCCCCTTGTACGTAGCCGCGAGGATCTTGTTCTTGGTGACCGAGCGGGTGTCGGTGGCAGGGGCCACGTTGACGGAGACGGTGTGCCCGTCTGCGAACGCGGTGGTGGCGCGCCACCGCTGCACCCGCTTGGCCAGCGTGTAGTTGGGACCCTGCTGGGGCACGAGGGCGTCGTGCACCGCGGGCCCGCTGCCCTTCTCGTAGTTCCGGTGGAAGACCTTCTGGCCGGTCAGGGCGCCGATGATCCTCTTGATGTCCGTGGCCTTGCGGGCCCTCAGTGCCGCGTCCGAGGCCTTCCTGACGTCGGCGGGCACCACGAAGGTGTCCATCGGGGTGGCCAGGTAGGCCAGGGCGTCGGCGGTCCCGTCCTTCAGCAGGTCGACGACCAGGGCGTCGGCCGCGGAGGAGAGCTGCACGTGGGTCCCGCCGTCCGCGTAGAAGTAGCTGCCCACGGTGAGCGGGGCCGGTGCGGCCGCCCGGGCCCACGCGACGAGTTCCGGCAGCTGGGTGAGCAGGTCGATCCCCGGCCGTCCGTCCTCGCCGGTGGGGAAGTGGATCCGTCCCGCGAACTCCGCGGCCCTCTCGCGGAACCGGTCCCACACCGGGCTGGAGGGGAGGTCGACGCCCAGGATGTCGGCGCCCCACCTCAGCAGCCGGGCGGCGGGCCCCATCTCGGACCCCAGGCCGAGCACGAGCACCGCTCGGCCCGGCAGCGAGAGCCATTCAGGGTTGTCCTGGACCAACTTGAGAGCGTCCGCGCAGCTCGGCTCGATCACCCCGGCGTCCACCCACTTGTCCAGCCGGGTTCGGAGCACCGCGCCGGTCAGTTCCTCGCCGCGGTAGGGGATGGACAACTCTGTGGCGGGGGCAGCCGTGCCCTGGACCGTCTCGGTCCCCGGGGTGGACTGCGACGCGACGACGGCGAGGTAGTCCTTCATCGGGGTCTCGACCATCTGGCCTTCGACCTCGTGAACGCCCACCATTCTGGACTGGAGTGACTCGAGCGCGGCCCGGGCCACCCCGTCCCAGGCCTCCGCATCGGCGACGCCCACACCGACCAGCTCGGTGAAGGGCTGGATGTACCCCTTGCGCCAGTCCTTGATCCGGTGGACCCGCTCACTCGCGGCCGGGTCCACGGTGGCGAGCGCGTCTGCGACCACCTGCTTGGCCAGCCGTCCGGACGAGCGGTTTCCGGATGGGTCGGCGGGGAACTGAACTCCGCTGCTGTTGGGTGTCATATCGCTCCTGGATCGGGGATGGATTTATGCGAGGTCAACCTCACATTTAGCCACGTCTGAGCCTGCGCGTCGACGTGTTGACGACGAGTCAGGCAATCGAAGGTTAAAAGTGATCAACGTCACTAAACAGGCGGCGCGGTGATTCTGTATAAGCTTCAATTCACTTATTAAGGTTCACATAAGTCGAGGTAGTAGGGCGCTATGGGGCCTTTAGCAGCACTCATTGCCCGAATCGTGCGGACTTCGCGCCCGCGCCCGGCTGGGTATTAGCTGTGCCTGAACGAGACTTCTTGTAACAAGTCCAGAAAATTGCTCGATAGGGTGATGACACGATCCGACGGTGAGCGGCCCCTTGGCCGAGCGCTGGACCGGGCGACGAGGGGGAGAACCCGGGTCGCTGGATTGTCACCAACGAACAGGAAGGCAGTTCCTATGAAGAACTCCAAGCGGATGATCGCCGTCATCGCGGCCTCCGGACTCGCGCTCGGCACCATGCCGGGTGTCGCCAACGCGCAAGAGGGCAGCGCGCTTCTCGACCTGGGGCTCGGGACCGAGCTCCTCGGTGGATCGATCGACCTCGGTCTCGATCTCTTCGTCGGTTCCGCCGGCGAGGACGGCCCGCTGACCGGCTCGCTCGAGGGCGTGTCCGATTCGCTCGGCACCGATTCGCTTGATCCCGCGTCGCTGGGCACGGGTTCGGACTCCGACTCGCTCGACACCGGCTCGCTGACCGAGATCTTCACCGGTTCGGACGCGGGTTCGGACACCGACTCGCTCGACACCGGCTCGCTGACCGCGCTCATCGATTCCATCGCCACCGGTTCGGCTTCGGGTTCCGAGGAGCTGGGCTCCCTCAGCGATTCGCTGGGCACGGGTTCGGACTCCGACTCGCTCGGCACCGATTCGCTTGATCCGGCGTCGCTGGGCACGGGTTCGGACTCCGACTCGCTCGACACCGGCTCGCTGACCGAGATCTTCACCGGTTCGGACGCGGGTTCGGACGACATGGGTTCGCTCGCCGAGATCTTCACCGGTTCCTCGGAGCTCGGTTCGGGTGAGATCAACCTCGGCTCGATCATCGAGGGCTCCGAGGCGGGTGGCGGGTCCGTTGATCCCGCGACCCTCCTCGCCCTGGGCTCGCTCGCCGCGGGTGGCATCGCGATCGGCCTCGCCGTCTCCGGTGGCGTCAACCTGCCGCCGCTCCCGCGCGTCAACGTCGGACTCGTATGCAACCTCCCGCCGGAGGCTATCGAGTTCCTCAAGGACAACGGTTCCATGGAGCGCCAGGAGTGCGAGCCCGTCGAGGAGCAGAACTGACGTTCTGACCCCTCGGCGCTGACCGAGTCAGCGTCCGGGTAGCACACCACCGATCCCCGCCGACCACACGGTCGGCGGGGATCGGTGCATTCTCCGGACCTGGATACCCTCAGAGCCATGTCCGTCCCCGACTTCGTCCTGGAACTACGCCGCCACGTCGGCACCGCGCCCCTCTGGCTGGCCGGCGCCACCGCCGTCATCCGTGACCCCCACGGCGAGCGCGTCCTGCTGGTTCGACGTGCCGACAACGGCTGGTGGACCCCGGTGACCGGCATCGTCGATCCTGGCGAACATCCCGCAGAGACCGCAGTCCGAGAGGCACGGGAAGAGGCCGACGTCCGCATCCGCGTGGACCGCGTCGCGTCCATCGGCGTCTCCAGGATGGTCACCTACACCAACGGCGACCGCGCGCAGTACATCGACCACACCTTCGCCTGTACCTACCTCGACGGCGACCCCCGCCCGGCCGATGGCGAGAACACAGACGTCCGCTGGTTCGGGGTCGATGACCTGCCCGAGATGCGTCCCCACATGCTCGCCCGCCTCGAGGCGGGACTCGCGGATGAGGAACGCGCGCGAATCGAGCTCGCCACCGAGTCCAGCCGGGCCACCGAGTCCAGCCGGGCCACCGGGTCCCATTAGAATCGGATCGTGCCCGCCGACCGAGTGCGAACCGAGGTCCCACCCGTGGTGACCGCGGCTGTCGGCATGGTGGTGGCATTGGTCAGTGCGGTGTTCGGTATCGCGGCTCACGGCCTGGCCGCCGGTACGGGCGCGTGGGTGCCGAGCCCCGGGCAGATCCTGCTGATCGCCGCAGCAAGCGCGGGGGTGGGGGCGGCCACCGCCGCCGTCGCCCGG
>NZ_JAALDV010000219.1:0-3427 GCF_014145045.1 Dietzia sp. DQ12-76 | reverse complement strand
TCCCGCCACGAGTCCGGAAGCCACCGCGGCCCCGGTGGCGCCCGGTCCCGTCGTGGCCCCGACGTCGGACGACCCGTCGGCGCCCCCCGCGGCCGGCGACGCCCTGTCCAAGCTCAAGGAACGCGCCTCGGCGGCCCTGTTCGAGCGGATGGGCGCGCGGCTCAACAACCCCTCGCTCACCGAGGAGCAACTCCACGCCCTGGTCCGCAGTGAGCTGAACCAGGTGGTCGAGGAGGAGACCGTCCCGCTGACCAGTGAGCAGCGCAAGCGGCTCATCGCCGACATCCAGGACGACGTTCTGGGCCACGGCCCCCTCGAACGCCTACTCGCGGACCCCACCGTCACCGAGATCATGGTCAACGGGCCGGACATGATCTACATCGAGCAGGGCGGCAAGCTCTCCCGGAGCGCCGCGAGATTCACCTCCGAGGAGGACCTCCGCCGGGTGATCGAGCGCATCGTCTCCCGGATCGGGCGGCGCATCGACGAGTCCTCCCCGCTCGTCGACGCGCGGCTGGCCGACGGATCCCGCGTCAACGCCGTCGTCCCGCCCCTCGCGGTCAACGGCTCCTCGCTGACCATCCGGAAGTTCTCCCGCGACCCCTTCAAGGTCCCCGACCTGATCCGCTTCGGGACGCTCACCCCGGAGATGGCCGAACTCCTGCAGGCGTGCGTGCAGGCGCGGCTGAACATCATCGTCTCCGGAGGCACGGGTAGTGGCAAGACCACCCTGCTCAACGTCCTGTCCTCGTTCATCCCCGAGGGCGAGCGCATCGTCACCATCGAGGACGCGGTGGAGCTGCAGATGCAACAGGACCACGTGGTGAGGCTGGAGGCCCGGCCCGCGAACATCGAGGGCAAGGGCGAGATCAGTATCCGCGACCTCGTGCGCAACTCCCTGCGTATGCGGCCCGACCGCATCGTGGTGGGCGAGGTCCGCGGCGGAGAGACCCTGGACATGCTGCAGGCGATGAACACCGGCCATGACGGGTCGCTGTCGACGGTGCACGCCAACTCCCCCCGGGACGCGATCGCCCGCCTGGAGACCCTGGTGCTCATGGCCGGGATGGACCTCCCGCTGCGCGCCATCCGCGAGCAGATCGCCTCGGCAGTCGACGTCATCATCCAGCTCACGCGCCTACGCGACGGCACCCGACGCGTCACCGCGGTCACCGAGGTCCAGGGGATGGAGGGGCAGACCGTTACCCTGCAGGACGCCTTTCTCTTCGACTACGCCGCGGGACTCGACGCGAACGGGAGGTTCCTCGGCAAGCCGATTCCCACGGGTGTGCGGCCGCGGTTCACCGACCGGTTCAACGAGCTGGGCATCGCCCTCTCGCCGCGGGTGTTCGGCTCCGCCACCGCGGCGGGGCCGTCAGGCGGTCCGCGGTGACCTCGGGCGGCCTCTCCCCGGTGACCATCGGGGTGGGGGCCCTCTCGATCGCCCTTCTGGTCGCAGGATACGTCCTGGTGCGGTTCCTCACCCGCACCCGCCTCCCCCGGGATCGGCGCCGCCCCGAAGACGTCGACCTGCCGGGTCCCGTGACGCGGGCCTCGACCGCCCTGACGACGGCGATCGACACGATGCTCCGCCGCCGGGGGGCCCCGGGTGCCGGGGCTCTGGCCGAGGCCGGGGTGAAGATGCGCCTCCAGGACTTCGTCTTTCTCGTGATCATGGCCGCTCTCGCCGCCACCGCGTTGGGTGTCGTCGTCTCGGGGCCACTGCTCGGCATCGTGCTGGGCATCCTCGCCCCCGTGGCCGCCAGGGTGGGACTGTCGGTCAAAGCCGGTCGCCGACGGGCCGCCTTCGCCGATCAGCTGGACGATTCGCTCCAACTGATGGCCAGCAGCCTGCGGGCCGGGCACAGCCTCCTGCAGGCCCTGGCCTCGGTGTCCCGCGAGGCCGAGGCACCGACCTCCGAGGAGTTCGCGCGGATCATCAACGAGACGCGGGTGGGTCGCGAGCTCGCCCCCGCGCTCGAGGAGACCGCCCAGCGGATGGGCAGCCAGGATTTCGTCTGGGTGACCCAGGCCATCGCCATCAACCGTGAGGTCGGCGGCAACCTCGCCGAGGTGCTCGACGGCGTGGGCCACACCATCCGCGAGCGCAACCAGATCCGTCGGCAGGTCCAGGCCCTGGCGGCGGAGGGGAAGCTCTCGGCGTACATCCTCATGGCCCTGCCGATCGGGATCGCGGGGTTCCTCGTCATGACCAACCCCGCGTACATGGTCCCGTTCACCCAGAGCCTGCTCGGCTACGCGCTGATCGTCGTCGCCCTGATCCTGCTGGTCGCCGGCGGGTTGTGGCTGCGCAAGACCGTCAACATCAAGTTCTAGACCCGCCCCCGGAATCAGAAAGGAGATCACCGTGTCCTCCTCGGCCCTGTTCGCCGTTCTCGCCCTCAGCCTGGCCGTGGCACTGGTGGTCTGGACCGTCGTCACCGGACTCGGGGGGGATCGCGCCCGTACGGTCTCCAACCTCACCCTGGGGCTGGACGTGGCGCCGGCTGACGGGAGGCCCGCACAGGACGAGGACTCGACGCCTGGGCCGCTGATCGTGCTCGCGCGGCGCCTCACCCCGGCCGGGTCCATCCGGATGCTGGAGAGACTCCTCTCCCGCGCCGGCCGCCCACCCGGGTGGTCGCTGGACCGGCTGCTGGTGGTGAAGCTCGCCCTGGGGCTCGGGGTCGGCGCCCTGAGCGTGCTGTTCATCCGCAGCACGGAAGGGCCTCTGCCGGTGCTGCTCGGCCTCGCGACCACCGTGGTCTGCTATTTCCTCCCCGAACTCCTCCTGCACAGCCGGGGTCAGGAACGGAGCCAGGCCATCCAACTCGAGTTGGCCGACACCCTCGACCAGATGACCATCGCCGTGGAAGCCGGGCTGGGCTTCGACTCCGCCATGTCCCGGGCCGGCAAGAACGGGACGGGCCCCCTCGCCGAGGAACTGGTCCGGACTCTGCAGGAGATCCAGGTCGGCCAGACCCGCAGGCAGGCCTACGAGTCACTCGCCACGCGCAGCGACGTCGCCGACCTGCGACGCTTCGTCCGCGCCATCATCCAGGCCGATGCCTACGGGATCTCGATCGCCGACGTCCTGCGGACCCAGGCCGCGGAGATGCGGATGAAGCGCCGCCAACGCGCGGAGGAGAAGGCCATGCAGATCCCCGTCAAGGTGATCTTCCCGCTGATCCTCTGCATCCTGCCGGTACTGTTCATCGTGCTCCTGGGCCCCACCGCGATGAACATGATGGAGGCATTCTCCTAGTGCTCCCGAGCACCACCGCGACCGTGACCGCGATCCTCACCGCGGCGGTGTGCGCGGCACTGGCCGCCGCGCTGACCGGGTGGATCCGGTCGGTCGCCGACTCCGACTCCCGCTGGCTGCGCTCCGGTCTCCACGTGGCTCTGGCCGCGGCGGGAGGCGCGG
>NZ_JAALDV010000218.1:0-2002 GCF_014145045.1 Dietzia sp. DQ12-76 | reverse complement strand
CCGCGGCCAGGGCGGCCACGCACATGAGACCGGTGGGGCCCGCCCCGAGGGAGAACGCGGCCACGCCGATCGCCGCGACGCCCGGGACGAGCCTGCGCGTCGCGATGGACCGCTCCACGAGCGACCAGGTGAGCAGGGCGCCCAGTGCGATCACGGGCTCGGGACGCAGCCCGTTGTTGAACGCCATCCAGAAGGCCAGGAACAGCGCGGCGCCCGTCCACCGTGGCCGGTGCCAGGTTCGGGCGAGCCGGCCCAGGCGCGGGACCACCTCCCGGCTGATGATCAACCAGGCCAGGATTCCGCACGCCAGGGTGGGCAGGCGCATCCACGGGCTCGCCGTCGACACCTCGGCGAACACCCGGAGGATCTCGTAGTACCACCCCACGGGGGACTCGGGGGAGCCGAGCCAGCGGTAATAGTTGGCCATGTAGCCGCTGGGCCCGGCCGAGCGGGCCATGGTGAGCAGGTAGCCGTCGTCGGAGGTGTTGGCACCGACGAGATGCCAGAACCCCAGGACTCCCACCACCACGCCGTCCACGGCCGACAACCGGGTCCACGAGCGGGGGACGAACCGACGGTCGGACCGGCCGTCGATCCCGTCGAGGCGGTGCAGGAACACCACCGAGGCGAGTGTGGCCAGGACGCCCAGCGCCATCATCGCCAGCTTGAGCGCGGTGGGACTGGACGAGTACCGGGAGTCGACGGTGATCTCCACCGTCGACGAGTCCAGCCCCTCCGGCGCCGAGGCGGGCGTCAGGTCCGTGAAGATCCCCGTGACCTGCGGGCGCATGGTCCCGGGGACGGCCGCGCGGACCGGGTCCTCACCGTCCGCCTCTCCGTTCGGCTGCCCGTTCTCCGCGGCGCCCCCGTCCGCACCCTCGTCGTCGGACAGTCCGGTCAGCTCGGCGACCAGGATCCCGACCTCGGCCCGTACCCGCAGGGACCCGCAGTCCGGGTCCCGGAGGGCGGACAGCGGGACCGAGAGCAGGGGCGTGTTCCTGACCGCCACCTCGATCGCGGGGTCGCCCGCGGCGTCCGTGGAACGTTGCACCACCAGACCGTCGGAGATCCGGCCCGGGGCGCCGTCGGGCAGGGTCGAGAACACGATCGTGTCGTCGGGGACCTCGGCCAGCGGGCCGCAGGGGGCGGTGATGGTCAGGTCGAGCGGCCTCCCGGAGACCAGGGGGGCGGTGACGGAGGCGTAGTCGGGTCCGGCGGTCCAGCGCACCTCGGTGGTGTCCTGGTGGACAGGCAGGAGACCGGCGAGGATCGCCAGGAACGCGCCGAGGAAGCCGGTGATGACGGCCATGCGACGGTCGCGGTCGATCCCCGGGTACGGGTGCAACCCGAGGGGGCTCCCGTCGCTCGTCGTCACGGTGTGGTCACCTCATCGCACCACGATCACGGCGAACGGACCCACGTCGTGGACCTCGAAGTGGGGGCCGGTCACGGCCTCCGAGGGGATGGTGACGCCGAACCGGCGGACGTTGGGGTCGTTGGGGTAGGTGTCCTCGGCCAGGCGCAGGGTGTACCCGGAACCCGACGGGCGGGCGACCACGGCGTCCGGGCGTCTCCAGGGCGTGTCGGTCATCATCGCGTACAACTCGTCCGCGCTCGTGGCGTCCTCCCAGCCGATCATCGTCTCGTTGCGTTCGGCGTACCGGCCGAGCGGGTTGGCGTAGTGGGAGGTCACCGCCTGGTAGGCCAGGTACGGGTGGTAGGCCAGGAAGGCGTCGGCGGTGCTGGCCACGACGAGGTCGGTCCTCTCGCGGCCCGGGAACGCCTCGAGGATGACGCTGTCGATCTCGGCGTAGTGGGATTCCGGTCCGGGCGGGTAGCGGTCCGCGCGCTCGCCGTCGCCGTCGGTGTCGGTGTAGGCCAGGCGGATCTCCTCGTGCAGGTGATCGGGGATCCCCTGCGCGTGGGCGACTGCGGCGAGGGTGGCCATGACGCCCACGACGGCGGTCGCGCGGCGACGGCGTTCGGCGGCCTCGGCCGTGGG
>NZ_JAALDV010000217.1:0-5320 GCF_014145045.1 Dietzia sp. DQ12-76 | reverse complement strand
CGATCGAGAGGCTGGACGGTCTCGGCCGCGTGGTCCTCGCGGCCCCCTTGAGGGGGACGGAGGCCGAGCGACGTCTGCGCGCCGCCCTGCACTCTCGCGGGGTCACGCCGATTCCCGGGACGGGAGCCGACCACCTGGCCTCCGCGGCGGAGCCCGACGGCGACGGCGCCGTCACGGGAACCCATGTCCTGCACGCGTCGGACCCGGATGACGAGGTGCGGGCGGTGGTCCGGTTCGTCCGCTCACGCCTGGCGGACGGGCTCCCGGGGCACCGGATCGGCGTCTATTACCCGTCGCCGGACCCCTATCTCCGACTGCTGCTCCGGGCGTTCTCGGAGGCGGGGATCGTCGTCAACGGACCCTCCGCCACCGATCTCGGTCGCACGACCGCCGGCCGGTCCCTCGTCCGACTGCTCGCGATCGACCCGGACCTCATGCCGCGCGCCGACCTGCTCTCGATCGTGGCCGAGGGGGCCGTGGCACTCCTCGACGACCGGGGCACGGCGGTCTCGTCCCGTCGGCTGGAGATGCTCACCCGCATGCGTGTCCCGGTCATTGGAGCGGGCGACTGGACCCGCCTGGCCGACCACCTCGCGGACCGTGGTGATCAGTCCGGGGACGGGTTCACCGACTCCGACCGGGCGGCCGGCGCGGCGCTGCTACACCTGGTCGACAGGATCAGGTCGACCCTCGGCGCCCTCGAGTCCGCACGGACCTGGTCCGAGGTCGGAGAGACGCTGGACACCCTGCTCACCTCCCTCTTCCGGCAGACCCCCGACCGCGCGGCGGTGCAGGCCGCGGTGGGATCTCTCGCCGACCTCGACACCCTCTCGCCCGCGATCACCCGCGAGCGGATCGTCGGAGCCGTGTCCACCCGGCTGGACTCGATCACCGAGCGGGTCGGCGAGGAGGGGGCGGGCGTGAGCCTGGGCCCGATCGACGACGCGGTCGGCCGGGACCTCGACACGGTGTGCGTGGTGGGCATGGCCGAGGGACTGTTACCCGTCCTGCACCGACCCGATCCGCTGCTGCCCGAGGGAGCGGTCGAGCCACCCGCCTCCGAACTGCTCGACGAGCGGTACCGGGTCCTCCAACTGGCCCTGTCGGCGGGCGCGAACCGACGACTGTGTTCGTTCCCCCGCGGGTCGATGCGGGGTGGCGGACACCGCATCCCGTCCCGGTGGCTCCTGCCCACGCTCTCGCGCCTCTCCGGCGAGCAGGTCCACGCCACCCGGTGGCAGGAGGCCGTCGCGGGGTGCCCCGCCGTCACCGCGGTCCCCTCGTTCGTCGACGGCGTCCTCTCACCCGCGCCCCTCCTGGGCCCCGATCCGGCCACCCCCACCGAGCTGCGCCTCCGTGAACTGGCGGCACGCGGGTGGCGGGCGGGACCCACCGCGCCGGAGCCGCTCATCCGGGCACACGAGATGCGTCGGGACCGGAGGCTCGGTGTGTTCTCGCGGTTCACCGGAGACGTCTCGTCCGTGAACGAGCTGGTCACGGTTCTCGACACACCCGTGTCGCCGACCCGCCTGGAGGACTGGGCCCAGAGCCCCTACCTGTTCTTCCTCGCCACCGTGCTCCGGGTCCGTGTGCTCGACGACCCGGCGGCGGACATCGAGATGGACCTCCGCGACTACGGCGACCTGGTCCACGCGATCCTGCAGAGATACGTGGGCGAGCGACTCGCGCTGGGGGTCGGTCCGGATCGTGACCTGCTCATGCGCGCCCTGTCCGACGAGTGCGACAAGGCCGTCGCCGCGGCTCCCGGGCTGCTCACCCCCCTGTGGCGCCGGCGACGCATGCTCCTCGCCGCCGAGCTCGGCCGGTGGTTCGAGGAGGACAGCGCTGATTCGGACGCGGGCTGGCGTCCCACGGCCACCGAGCTCGGATTCGGACGCGGACTCCCCGGAGAGCCGTCGGCCGGGATCGCGCTCGAGGTGATCACCTCCCGCGGCCCGGAGACCCTGCTCCTGGCCGGATCGATCGACCGGCTCGACGTCCGGGATGGAGCGCAGCGCGTGACCGACTACAAGACCGGGAAGCCACCCGGGGTGGAACTGCGCCCGCGCGAGGACGACCCCACCGTGGCCGGCACCCGGTTCCAGCTCCCCCTGTACGCCGCGGCCGCCGCCTCCGCCCGGCACATGCCCGTGAGCGAGGCCCGCTACTGGTACTGCACCGAACGCGGGGGCTTCGAACAGATCTCCCTCACCATCTCGGATGCCGTCATGGACCGGGTCCGCTCGGACGTCGGCCACCTGGTCGACGCCATCCGGCGGGGATGGTTCCCCCTCAAGGGCGGGCGCGGGTCCTCCCGCGACCTGGCCGACCTGCTCGGAGGCGCGGATCTGGACCGCACGTGGGAGCGACTGTCCCGGCGGGAGCCACTCGCGTCCCATCCCGCGTTCGTCGGCATCGTCGCCGGTGACACGGCCGGGACCGGAACGGAGTCGACCCCATGAGCGCGCTCCACGACCAACCCGCCCGGGACCGGGTCGAACGGGACACCACCGCCACCCTCTTCGTCGAGGCCGGGGCGGGCACCGGGAAGACCCACGCCCTGGTCGGTCGGCTCAGCACCCTCCTGCTCACCGACGGCGTGCCCGTGGACAGGATCGCCGCGATCACCTTCACCGAGAAGGCGGCCGCCGAACTGCGTGACCGGCTGCGGGTCCACCTGGTCGACCGACGGGAGGGGGGAGACCCCCGCGCGGACGCCGCGCTCGCCGGGCTCGACACCGCGGCCATCGGGACCCTGCACTCGTTCGCACTGCGGCTGCTCTCGGAGAATCCGCTCGAGGCCGGGACACCGCCGAAGGTGACCGCCCAGCAGGACACCGCCGAGGCCACGGCCGTGGAAGCGATGTGGCAGGAATGCGCGAGCGTCCTGTTCGGCGGAGACCGGAACGGGTCGCGCTCCGGCATACTGGCCCAGGCGGTCGACGACATGCTCGACGCCGGCGTCGGCACGCATGCTTTCCGCGAGATGGTGGAGGCGCTGCACCGCGACTGGGACCGACTCCCGCGCGGCCCTCTCCACTCCGGCGGGGCTCCCGGTTCCGAGCTGCCCGCCACCCCCGATCTCGCGGAGATCGTCGCCGCGATCGGGTCGATCATCGGATGGCGAGAGTCCTGCCAGGACGAAACCGACAAGCTCTACCAGACCCTCGCCAGGCACGAGGAATGGCTGACGGACCTCCAGTCGGCGGCCACGGATCGGACGGCGTCTCCCACCTGGGTCGAACTCCTCTCCACGCCCCTCGGTCCGGGAAGCGGGGGAAAGGGGCCCAACTGGGGCGGCGCCGACACCGTCAGGGAGATCAAGGAGGAGATCAAGCGACTGCCCTCTATCTGCACCGAGGTCCTGTCCGCCCACTGGCGCCCCCGCATCGCGATCGTCCTGGACGCCCTCATCCCGGTGATCCGCGGACACGCCGAGGACCGGCGCAGGCGCGGCACGTTGCAGTTCCACGACCAACTCGTCCTGGCGCGTGAGCTGCTGCAGGACCCCGAGGTGCGGGACCGGGTCAGGGCCCGGTACACGCGCATCCTCATCGACGAGTTCCAGGACACCGACCCCATCCAGCTCGACCTCGCCACCCTCCTCACCGCCGAGGACGGCCGACGGGGCGCGGGGTCCACTGGTGGGTCGGCACCGAGCCCGGAACCGGGCTCGGTGTCCGGGAGATTGTTCACCGTCGGTGACCCCAAACAGTCCGTCTACCGTTTCCGCCGGGCGGACATCTCCACCTACCTGCGGGCGCAGCAGATGGACGGGGTCGAGATCGAGCGCCTGAGCACCAACTTCCGGTGTTCGCGGGCGGTGCTGGACTGGGTCAACTCGGTGTTCTCGGAGGTGATGCTCGCCGCGCAGGGCGTGCAGCCCGAGTACCGGGAACTGGAACCGGGTCCCGATCGGCCCCCGTACGACCCCGCGCACGGGCCCCGTCCCTTCGTGTTCCGCACCGAGGACGTGCCCGCGCTGCCCGATCACTGTCCCGCGGACGCGAATGACGACATCACGCGGCACTGGACCGAAGCCTCCGATGTGGCACGGGTGATCGCGACCGCCGTCCGGGAGCAGTGGACACACGAGTCCAAGGACGGTGGCCACACCCCGCTCCGCCTCGGGGACATCGCAATCCTCCTGCCCTCCCGGGGTTCTCTGCCGATGATCGAGAAATGCCTCGACCACGCCGGGATCGACTTCCGGACCGAAGCGTCGTCCATCGTCTACGGCACCCCCGAGATCAGGGACCTCCTCCTCGCCGTGCGGGCCGTGGCCAACGCGGCCGACGAGGCATCGCTCGTCGGAGCGCTCCGCTCCCCGCTCTTCGGATGTGGTGACGACGACCTGCTCCGGTGGCGCGCGGCCGGAGGGGTCTGGGCCCCCGGCGCCCCGGCGCCCGACCACCTCGTGGACTCCCCGGTCGCCGTGGGGATCGACTACCTCTCCGACCTGTCCCGGCGGAGCCGACGACCGGGCGAGATCCTCGAGACACTCGTCCACGATCGGATGGTCTTCGAATCGGTCGCCGAGTCGCCCCGCCGGCGCGACCTGTGGCGACGCATCCGATTCGTGATCGAACACGCCTGGCAGTGGGAGGACTCCGCCGCCGACCCGGCCCGCGCCGACCTGCGCGAGTACGCGGACTGGGCGCTGGCACTCACCGCCGAGGACGCCCGGGTCCCGGAGGCGGCGATCCCGGAGATCGGGGTCGACGCCGTCCGCATCACCACGATTCACGCCGCCAAGGGGCTCGAGTACCCGATGGTCGTGCTCGCCGGGATGAGCCGCAAGTGGCCGGGTGACCGGGACAGACTGCTGTGGACGGACGACGAGCCTCCCCGACCCGCGGCCTCGTTCTCCACCTCGGTGCGCGATCCCGGGTTCGCACGGGCCGCGGAGCGGGAGGCGGAACACTCGCTGGCGGAGCGGATCAGGCTGCTGTACGTGGCCGCCACGCGCGCGGAGAGTCGCCTCGCCGTCTCCGGACACGGATACGTACTGACCAAGGAGAAGAATCCGAAGCCCCGGAGACTGTGGGGTTCCCTCCTCGGTTCGGTCATGGAGATGCCCGACGCGCCGGAGCTGGTGCCCTACGGGCAGGATCTGCTCGAACCGGCGTCCGCACCCCCCGTCGACGTCCCCGGACGGGACGAGTGGGACGACCGCAGCCGCGAGGTCGTCGCCCGATCCGCCGAGCGAGCCGGGTGGTCGGCGACCCGGATCGCCCATCACCCCGCGGGCGGGCCCGACCCCTCGCTACCCCAGCAACTGGCCGCCGCCCTGCGGGACCGGTTCGCGCCCGCTCCCACA
>NZ_JAALDV010000216.1:0-11889 GCF_014145045.1 Dietzia sp. DQ12-76 | reverse complement strand
GCCCGAGCCCGAGCCCGAGCCCGAGCGCAACGCGATCCGGCGGTACCCGGACAGCGCGGCCGCGGGGGCGTCGTCGATCACCACCCGCCCACCGTCCACCACCAGCACACGGTCGAAGTCGGCGACCAGCCCCAGGTCGTGGGTCACCACCACGAGTTGTTGGGAGAGACCCGCGAAGGTCTCGGCCACCAGCGCGCGGTTGCGCAGGTCGAGCAGGGTGGTGGGTTCGTCGGCCACGATCACCGAGGGCTCGATCACCAACACCGCCGCCAGGGCGAGGAGTTGCTTCTGGCCGCCGGACAGCAGGTGGCAGGGGTGATCGGCGTGGTCGGAGAGGTTGTAGGTGGCGAGCACCTGCTCGACCCGTCGTCGTCGATCCTCGCGGCTCAGGCCCGACCGGCGCAGGGAGAAGTCGACGTCCTCCGCCACGGTGGGCATGACGATCTGGGTGTCGGGATCGGTGAAGCAGAAGCCGACCCGGCGGCGGACCCGGGCGCCTTTGCGGCGGGTGTCGAGGCCGTCGACGGTCACCGTGCCCGAGGAGGGGACCACCAGACCGTTGATCATCCGCGCGAGCGTCGACTTGCCGCCACCGTTGACGCCGACGATCCCGATACGCCTCTCGGTCAACACCAGATCGATGTCGGTGAGGACTGACCTGTCGCCGTAGGAGTGGGAGACCCCGTCGAACCGGATCTGGGCGCCGCGGTGGTCGGCCGCCGGGGTCCGGGACGCACGGGGGCCCGACTCACGAGGGCCGGTCACGCGGGGGTCGGACGCTGCCCACGCAGCGGAGCGATCAGACCGGGCCGCGCCTTGTGGACCTGGACGGCGACGACGGCGGTGACGACCGCCTTGACCAGGTCGCCGGGGACGAAGACGCCGTTCGCCGCGATCGCGGCCGTCAGTGTCAGCTCGGTGCGGATGAGCATGCCCACCACGCCGAAGGCGTAGATGACCACGATGCCACCGAGGATGTTGATGAGCAACCCGGGGATCAGACGGTAGCGGGGCATCATCAGGGCGGTGAGAAGCCCGATCACGACGACGGCCGGGAGCCAGCCGAGGAGGAACCCCGCGGTGGGGCTCGCCAGCGCGGTCAGAGTGGTGCGGCCGCCGGCGAGGACGGGGAGCGCGAGACCGATGACGATGACCGCGAGCACCGAGAGCAGACCCTTGCGCCAGCCCAGCAGCGCGCCGGCGAGCATGACGCCGAGCGTCTGCAGCGTGATCGGAACGCCCGCGGAGCCGATGCTGATCTGCCCGGGCAGGCCGAGGACGACGATGAGGGCGGCGAACACCGCGATCTGGGCGAGATCTCGGGTTGCGCTCCGGGCCGGGGCCTGATCGATGGAGGTGCTCACGTGGACTTCCTTGTCACCTGGAGAGTGGATCGACACTGTACGCCGTTCATTGTTGTCCCTGACCCGCCGATTCGCGTCATCGGGGTGGGAGGCTCCGCGTGTTCGGGCGCGGGCCCGGCCGGATTGGCTTAGAGTGATCTGCATCACATCTTTTGGTTCGGGGGGCCAGTGACGACTCGATCCCAGCGCGTCTTCGGCGAGGTCATCGCCGCATTCCTCGTGGCCGTCCTGGCCTTCGTCCACCTGCCGGCTCACGTCAGCGCGCAACCCTTTGCCGTCTACCTGGACGTCGTGGCCGACAATCCGCACGGTGAGTCGGCGGGAGGCTTCTCCACCTCCATGACCACCGACCGCGAGGAGCTGGCCGCGGCGCTCGCCGTGGTGCGCGCCGCGGGCGTCGCACCGGAGCGATACGCGACCCTCACGCGCCAGTACTGGCTGGCGGTCGGTGCTCAGAACGCGGGGATCGACCTCGCCGAGTGGGAGCCGGCCCGGGGGCTGGAGGCGAACCTGGAGACGGTCGACAAGGTGTACGTGAACTACCTGCGGCTGTACAACTCCCACGACGGTTTCTGGTGGACCGGGATGGCCGGGCTGGCCGGGATGTCGTTCGCCGCCGGGTTCTGGGACCTCGACGAGGTGGGGGGCGTGCTCAGCGTGCCCGGGCTGCACGAGGTGGGGACCGGGGTCGGTGACGCGCTGAGTGGAGTGCCGTGGGAGCTGGCGGCCGGGATGCCGCGCGATGTGCGACTGCTGGCCACGGCGGGCCCGACTCTCACGCGCGCCGACGTGGACTGGTACCTGCACCGGCTGCTGATCATGCAGCGCAACATCTTCATGGACATGATCCCGATGCACGAGGCCTACCTGGCAGGGGGGTTGCCGGCGGTCAGGGAGCTCGCGGCGGGCGGGGCGTATGACCAGTACGCGCTCGAGGCCTGGCGGAGGCTCGACGAGGGCTCACCGGAGGGCAGGTCGGAGGCGCTGCTGCGGATGGCGTCGCGGGAGCAGAACCAGATCATCGCCGACCAGTGGGACGCGACGGCGGCCGGCCGAGGGGACGTCGGTCGAGTGCTCACCTACGTCACCACCGTGGGCGGCTCCCCCGATATCCCCGGGGCCTCCACTCTGGGTGGCTTCCGCCCGCTGTCGGTGCGCGCGGATGTCAACGGCCGGCCGACGGTGCTGCACACCCCGCTTCCCGCGTTCAACTGGGCCGATAGGGAGCCACGCTGGGAGTACATCGAGCAGGATCTCGTGCCGGCGTTCCGGTCGCTCGTGCGCGACCGGCCGGCGGAGGCACCGGGCTACCTGGACGTGGACTTCCGGCCGCGGGCCGAGCAGAACCGGATCCTCGCGCGGCTGCCGGTGTTCGCCGGGCAGATGACGACGGGGTGGGCGATCGGGTCGGGGTGAGGCGCGACCCGTCGGAGGCGACCCCGTCGCCGTGCCACCTCACCGGTCACCCGGGCCGATCGATCAGGGCGTCCACCGCGCTGAGAACCTCGTCCAGTGGCCGCCCGCCCTCGATGAGTTCGGAGGCCTTGAACGTCACGGCCATGACCAGCTCGGTCGTCAACTGTGGATCGGAGCGGGAGGACTCGGCGAGCGACTCGCGCAGTGGGGTGGTCATCTCGGTGTGCATCCGGGTCAGCCGCTCCCGTGCCGGACCGTCGGGGAGCTGCGCGGCCAGCGCGGTGAGGATCGCGTGGTCACCGGCGGCGACCAGATCCAGGGTGGTGTGCACGTAGGCCACGACCCCCCGACGGCCGCCGCCCGCGTCACGCACTGCTCCCGTGACAGTGTCGATCCACCGTGGCATGAGATCCTCCGCCACGGCGACGACCAACTCCGCGCGCGAGGAGAAGTAAGTGTAGAAGTTCGACCGTGTCATGCCCGCCCGGGTGGTCAGCTCGTTGATGTCGGGAGGGGTACCGGGGGCCTCGGAGAGCATCGACCGGGCCGCGTCGAGCAGGGCCCGACGCTTGGCGTCCCGGTGTTCGCCCACGGTGGGGGCGTCGATACGTGGAATGTCGGTCTCCCGTCACCTTCTCGGCGGAGGCCCGATCATACGTGTCCTTCAGGTCACACGTGCGCGTGCAGCCGGCCGTCGACCATCTCCAGGACCCGGTCGCAGTGTTCGAGGATCTCGTGGTCGTGTGTGACCAGAACCGTCGCGACGCCGTTCTGATGGGTCTCCTCCGCGAGTAGGCGCACCACGTCGTGGCTGGTCCTGCGGTCCAGCGCCGCGGTGGGTTCGTCCACGAGCAGCAGATCGGGCGAGGACATCAGGGCGCGGGCGATGCCCACCCGCTGACGCTCGCCGCCGGACATGGTGGCCGGGCGGCGGCGCGCGCGGTGGGTCAGACCGACGGCCTCGAGCAGGTGGTCGGGATCGCGACGCCGGGACCGGTCTCCGCCGAGTGTTCGCACGAGCCGGAGTTGGTCGCGCGCGGTGAGAGCGGGCACCAGGTTGCCGGACTGGAACACGAACCCGACGTGGTCGCGCCGGAACCGGGTGAGGTCCCGGCGACCGAGACCGGTGATGTCGCGCCCGCCCACCTCGACGGTGCCGGAGGTCGGGGACAGCAGTCCGCCGGCCACGGCCAGGAGGCTCGATTTGCCGGCTCCGGAGGGGCCGACCACGGCCAATACCTCACCACGGGCCACCTCGACGTCGACACCGTCCAGTGCGTAGAGGGTCTGGTCGCCGTCCCGGAAGGTCAACTCGACGCCATTCAGGCGAAGGCCCGGGGCGGAGGCGTCGCCGGTGCGTGTGGTGGTGGTCATCGGTTCTCTCCCAGTGCGCTGTGCGGGTCGACGGCGGTGATGCGGATGGTGGCGAGGGTGGCACCGACCAGTCCCAGTGCCAGGAGGAGGACGGCTCCGAGTGCGATGGGTCCGGTCTCGAGGGCGAACGGCATGCCGGTGCCCACCAGGAACGACCCCACTCCCACGCCGATGGCCACACCGACCGCGATGGACCCCGCCAGCAGGATGAAGGCCTGCCCGATCGCGTCGCCCAGGAGTCGCACGGTCGAGGCGCCCATGGCGCGCAGGACAGCGATCTCGCGGGATCGCTGGACGGTGAGGATGGCGAAGAACGCACCGACGACCAGCGCTGAGATGGCGTAGAGGAACCAGGTGATCATCGACATCGTCATCATCTCGGCCTGGTATCCGGGCGAGGAGTCGAACGACTCCTCCAGGGTGCGCGCCGAGGTGTCGGCCGCGGCATCGCCGGTGGCCAGGTCGGGCAACTCGCCGTCGACCCCGGCGAGGGCCACGACGCTGTACTCCTCACGGGCGCCGGCGCGCGACTCCTCGCCGAAGCGGGTGCCCGCGTGCACGTCCTGCCACGTGGCCAGGGTGGTGAAGGCCATGTCGACGTGGCCGAAGGTGTGTTGGGCGGCCGCGATGCCGACGACCTCGAGGGGGATCCCCAGTCGGTCGACCGTCACCGTGTCGCCCGGGCCGACGGAATCGGCGGCGGTGGCGCTGATGAGGATCTCCCCGTCGGACTGGGGCGCACGGCCTTCGGCCACCTCGGGAACGAGCGGGCCCTCGGGGTCCGCCCCGATGAGGGTGAGGTCAACCGGGGTCCCGGCGGAGGTCCTGGCGTTGATGATCGACAGTCCCATCGGTGTGGCCACCGATACGTCGGGTCGTGCGGCCCAGGCCTCGACCTGGTCGGGCCCGACCACGGATCGGGTGAACGCCGAGTCGGTGCGGGTCTCGGGAGCGAACGCGACGGCCTGGACGGGCATGCGCTGCAGGCCGGAGACGCCGTCGTTGACCAGTCCCGAGGACAGCCCGGCGAGGAGAACCATGAGGACGCTGATCAAGGCCACGACGGAGCCCATCAGGGTGAATCGGGATCGCGCGAAGGTCAGTTCGCGTAGGGCGAGGAACATGGAGGCCTTCCGGCATCGACATCGGGAACGGAGAATATGCTAACACCATGTCAGTATCATGCTGACATGGTGTCGCGAAGATCTCACCCCGGTGTGGTGGGGGCAGCGCGTCTCCACTGCGGAGAAGGAACACGAGGTGGACGTCCTCGTGGCCATGCCCGGGGCGGGGATCGTGGCGATCGAGCTCAAGGCGCGATCGTGAGCGCGGCCGTCTGATGATCGTCGGCGACGCCGGGCAGAGCGTGGTCCATCGGACCGGTCGGCCGCCCGTCGACCTGGTGCCGCTGGTGCTCGATCACAATCTGCGAAACACGCGTCAGATCGCGAGTGCCTTCCTGCCCCTGGTGGGACAACGGATGGAGCTGCGCGGCGGCTCGGGGCCCGCGGTCCGTTACGTCGAGGTGCCGGAGGGCACTGACGCCGTAGCGGCCGGTGACGACGAGGCCATGCGACTGCTCGACGAGGGCTGGGAACCGCGGGACGTCGCGTTGCTGACCACCGGATCGCGGCACCCGATGCAGGTCGAGGCGCAGGAAAGCGGGAATGACCCCTACTGGGAGACGTTCTGGAGTGGCGAGGACATCGTCTACGGCCACGTGCTCGGGTTCAAGGGCCTGGAGCGCCGCGCCGTGGTGCTGGTGTGCAACCACCACGACGGCATGGACCGGGTCCGCGAGAGGGTGTACGTGGGGCTGTCTCGCGCGACGGATGTCCTGGTGGTGGTGGGTGATCCCGGTGCGCCTGAAGGCGGCAGGTGAGCGCGTGGACGTTGCCGGGGTGCGCGAGCCGAAGGAAAACCACCGCCCGGCCTGGTGTGGGGCCGGGCGGTGGTCAGGTGGCCACGAGAATCGCGGTCAGCTCCCGAGGTCGGCGGAACCTTCGACGATCTCTGCCTGCTCGGCCTTTCGGGCGCCGTGGGAGACGGAGATCTTGCGCGGCTGGGCCTCCTCGGCCACGGGGATCACCAGGCGCAGCACGCCGTCGCTGTAGTCGGCCTCGATCTTGTCGGTCGCCAGGCCCTTGCCCAGGGCGAGCTGCCGGGCGAAGGTGCCCGACTGACGCTCATGCATGAGCCACTGGGCATCACCCTCCGCCGGCGCGCGGCGTTCGGCACGGACGGTGAGGGTGCGGTCCTCCACGTCGATGTCGATGCTGGAGGGATCGACGCCCGGGAGGTCGATGAGGCCCACGAAGCGATCGCCCTCCTTGTACAGGTCCATCGGCAGAGAGGTGGACGCGGTCGCGCTGCGCAGCCCCTCGCCCAGGAGGCGATCGAGCTCACGGAACGGATCGAAACGGGTGGTGGTGGCCATGATGGTCTCCTTCAGGACTGGTCGGGATGCGCCCGGCGTCTCCGGGATCGCACACGGTTCAACTCACCGCCGTAGTTGAGTATTCCCGACTCAGGTCACAAAATGTGGCTTGAGTCGGGTGCACTCAGATCAGCGCGTCGGCTGGCATGAAGGGTAGGAGCCCCGCGAGGGATCCGGCGCCGAGCCCGGCTCCGGAGACTGACCCGGAGGCCGATCCCGAGCCGGGGTCCGCGTCGTCCTCCACGGTGCACTCACCGGCGTCGGAAACGGCGGTACGCAGACCAAACCCTGCGGTGCCCGCGTCGTCGGCCCACAGGAACCGGACCCGCTCGGCGGTGCCGGTGGCGCCTCCCAGGTGGCACTCGACGGTCTCGCGGTGAGAGGCGAAGCCCTCGTTGGCGAGGTTGGGCATGCCGGCCGGCCGGGCGTAGAGGGTGCCGTCGGTGACGAACCCGGTCCCGTCGTAGGTCATCTCGACCGAGCGTCCCTCGCAGACCTCGTCGCACAGCACCCGCAGGACGCCGGACACCTCGTCGTGGTCGAGGGCCATCACGCCCGTGAACGGGGAGGGGTACGTCTGCATCTCGGTCACCGCACCTTCGGCACCCAGCCGCACGAAGTGGATCTTCCCGGTCCCCTCGACGCCCACGGCGAAGGCTCCGCCGAATGCCTCGGGGAGGTACTCGATGGCCTCGAGGCCGGCGTTCGCGCCGATCAGCCCGGTGAGTGAGGTCAGCGAGTACTCGTCCGTGGCGCTGAGCGTGCCGGAATCGCGGCCGGCGGGCAGGACGAAGCGCAGGATCGAGGGGCGACTGGTGCTGCCGGACTCGTTGTCACGCTCGGTGGCCACGTAGATCACGCCGTCCGGACCCACGGTGACGCCTTCGGCATCGGGACGCCCCGAGCCGTCGGGGTACTCCAGGACGAAGGTGCGCGAGAGCGAGTACGTACCGGCGACCGGATCGTAGGCCACGACGTACAGCGTGCCGGTGCCGTTGTTCACCACGTAGGCGGTGCCGTCGGCCGCGATGTCGACGCCCGACATGTCGTCGTCCTCGGCGAAGGCGCCACCGAGCGCGACGGGGGTGATCGTCAGCGGGTCGAAGGGCCATGGAGACGTGATGACGGGCTGATCCTCGACTGCCGCGACGTTCCGGGCGTTGCGGGTGGGTTCACCGGTCACGGCGAACCCGCCCGTCATGTCGGGGATACGGCCCCAGGTGGTGGGCGAGTGACCCGACCAGGTGGTGGAGTCGACGATCTCACCGCCCGCGTCCCGGAGGATCACCGAATCGTTGCCGCCGAGCCCGAAGTAGTCCGGGTCCACGTCGGTGTGGACGGACCAGTAGCCACCGGACTCGATGGTGGTCCCCTCGGGGATGACGATCGGATCGTGCGTGGGGTCGTCGTCGATCAGCGTCCAGCCCGAGATATCCACGTCCTGCTCTGTGTCGAGGTTGGCCAGCTCCACCCAGTCGCCCACGGCGTCACCGTTGGACTCGACCTCGTTGATCACCACGCTGGTGGCGGGAGCGGCGGGGGCGGCGGCGGGTATCGCCAGCGCCGCGCCGGCGGCGAGGGCGACCGTGAAGACGCCTGAGCTGATGGTCCGTGAGCGCATCGGGGGCCTTTCCTGGGCAATGGCTGAGTGACTGACCAGGTGACCGTAGGAGGGTCTGGTGCCGGGTCCCTGTCGGCGGGGTGGCGACCAGCTGAACAGTCGTTGTCGTCGGCTGCCGCACGACGGCGAGTGGGCCCGGTCCGGGAGCCGGCCCGAACCGGTGCTCACCCTGAGCCTGATTCTCTTCCTGGCGGCCTAGCCCGGGGGAGCGGTGCATCCGCTTCCGACGGGGGAGCAGGAAGCGTATCGAAACCGAGGCACGGCTACTGCCGGGCCAGGCTCACCAGGAAGTCGATCGTTCCGGCCGGTTCCACGGCGACGAAGCCGAGGCTCGGCGGCTCGACCCCGACCTCGGCCCAGGTGAGGGGGACCGCGCCGGAGGCGATCAGGGCGTCGCCCGTCCACAGGACGGTCACCTCGGTGTGCTCACGCACGGTCGTGCCCTTGATCGTCAGCTCGACCACCATCGGGATCGATACCGTTGTGCCGTCCGACGGCACCGCAGCCAGATCCACAGGTTCGGCCACGGTGAGTGTCGCCGAGGGATGGGACCCGGTGTCGAGGATCTGGGGGGAGCGGGCCTGAACGTCGCGCTGGTCGATGTCCGTCTCGATTCCCGCCACCTGCACGTCGAACGATGCGGACTCGAGGGTGGTCCCGGACACGACCGCCCGCCCGCTCACCTGGTCGGTGCTGCCGACGACGGTGACCGGCTCCCCCCGCAGGATCTCGTTGACCGTGTACCCGGCGGTCGTCTCGTTGGGCGCGGTCCCCGGCACCACCACCCACGTGCCCTCCAGGGTGCCGGTCGCCTCCTCGGCTCCGTCGACGGAGACGGTCGCGGCCGGCGCGTCGTCACCTCCACGCACGGCCTTGTAGAGGTAGGGCGCTGCGATCAGCGCGACGACGACGATGACGACGACAGCGCCGATGATCCAGGGGAGTCTCCGCATGGGACGAGCTTAGGAGTCGATGCCCCCGTTCCGCAGCGACGATGCGTTGAGATCGTCCGTCGAGACGATGACGCGACCTGACTCGTTCTCAGGTCGAAAACGTGGCGTTCAGGACCTTCATTCGCGACTTGTACCACGCAGCGTCACTTATTCTCATTCTCAGCGGCAGGTTGGTCGCGAGCGTGTTCGGGTGGCCGGGAGGCGCGACATGAACCAGAACCCTCCTCCTCAGTGGAGTGATTACCCCACGTCGGAGTTCGGACGAATTCCGCAGGCGAGCCCGGTGGCGACCAACCAGAAGCAGTCGATGTCCCCGGCCATGGCCGTGATGATCACCCTGATGGCCGTGCTGATCGTGGGTCTGATCGCGGTGGTGGCGTTCCTGATGATCCCGCGATTCACTAGTACGACTACTGCACCCGTGACATCGACGGTGTCCGCCACAGCGACGGCCTCGAGTGTCGGGGAACCGGACCGGCCTCAGGTTCAACCGGCGCAACCTGCTGCACCGTCCGGGTCATTCGTGTGCTCGAACGTCGGCGGAGGCCCGCTCGCGCATTCGGCGGTGGGCTCATCAGTCACCTCGTGCGAGTTCGCAGTGTCAGTTCGTTCCACCTACCTCGCATCCGGAGGCAACGGGGGCCCGATGACCATCGACGCCTACAGCCCGGTGACGGGTGCGACGTACACGATGTCCTGCTCGGGCGGACCGGTGGTGACCTGTACCGGCGGCAACAACGCTGTCGTGTACATCTACTGATGGGTTTTCTGAGCAGGCGAGGGGCACTGACCTCGGGTGCCTGCGGGCTCGTTCTCGTCGTGTGCGGTTGTGGTGAGTTGGTCCCCACGAGCGGGCCCGTACAGACCGTCTACGTCACCTCCACAGTCACCACCGTCTCTCCGGGACCGGACGGACCAGGTGGAGAAGGGATTCCGGGAGCTGCCCATCGCCCGGTCTCACCGATAGCCGACCCCAGGACCGGTGGTGTGGATCTCGCCGGAGTGATCGGTGGTATTCCGAGTCCGGTTGGTATCGCCGCAGCAGGCGTCGGTGGTCGGACCGACGTCCAGAAGGCGGGAGGCGTGCAGTCGGGTGCCGCCTGGTCGACGATAAAGGTACCCTTGGCCGTCGCCGTCGCGCGCACATCTCCGGCCACGCTCGAGTCGGCAGCTACCGCGATCACGGCATCCGACAACGCGGCGGCGGAGCGATTGTGGGATTCACTCGGCGGGGGAGCCTCGTCGGCGGCTGGGATCGGCGCAGTGCTCGCGGATGGGGGTGACAGCACCACCCAGGTGCCGGCTGTCCGCACCCGTGCGGAGTACTCGATCTTCGGTCAGACTCAGTGGCCGCTCGTGGGTCAGGCGCGGTTCGGAAGTCTCCTACCGTGCATCGGGTCATCGAGCCGAGTTCTCGATCTGATGGGCCAGGTCTCACCCGATCAGAGCTGGGGACTCGGCCGCATACCGGGAGCTCGGTTCAAGGGTGGCTGGGGGCCGGGTGAGAGTGGCGGCTATCTCGTGCGTCAGTTCGGGATAGTGCCGGCTGCGGGAGGGGAGTTAGCCGTGGCCATCGCGGTCGAATCAGCGTCATTCGGCGAAGGCGTCGACGCACTCTCAGGAGTGGCGGATGCGCTTGCTCTTCAGCTTCCTTCGATACAGGGTGGGCGGTGCTGATCGGCTACACCACCCCGAGCTCGCGGGCCCTGGCCACCGCGGCCGTCCGGGACGTCACACCGAGTTTGTCGAAGACGTGCACGAGGTGCGTCTTGACCGTCGCCTCCGACACGTGCAGGGACGTCGCGACCTGCCGATTGGTCTCGCCCGTCGCCACCGCCCGCAACACCTCCACCTCGCGATCGGTCAGCACCGGCCGTGGGTCGCGCAGCCGGGTCATCAGAGTGGCGGCGACGGTCGGGGAGAGCGCGCTCTCCCCGGCCGCCGCGGCGCGGACGGCGGCCAGCAGCTCGTCGGGACCGGCGTCCTTGAGGAGGTACCCGCAGGCCCCGGCCTCGATTGCCCCGATGATGTCCGCATCGGTGTCGTGGCTGGTCAGGACCAGGACCTGCGGTGGTGACTCGAGTGCGCGGAGTCGCCGGGTCGCCCTGACGCCCGCGGAGGCGTCACCCGCGAAGCGCAGGTCCATGAGCACCACGTCCACGTCGCCGATCCGCGCCCGCTCGACGGCGCCGTCAGCGGTGGGGACGTCGGCCACCACCTCGATGGCGGGGTCCGAAGCGACCAACGCGCGAAGTCCCGTCCGGACCACCGCGTGATCGTCCGCGATCAGAACGCGCACGCTCGTCGTCGTCATGTCCCCGAGCCTCCCACCACCGTCGGGAGCACGGCGCGGATCGTGGTTCCCGCGCCGGTCTCGGAGCTCACGTCGAACTCTCCTCCCAGCCCGGACACCCGACGCGCCATCCCGTCCAGACCGAACGATGCGGTGGGCCGAGGCGCGGCGACGTCGAAACCCCGACCGTCATCGCGTACCTCGAGCGCGACAGCGGTGGATGACCCGGTCAGCGTCACCTCCACCCTCGAGGGTGAGGCGTGTGTGACCGCGTTCGCCAACGCCTCCTGCGCCACGCGGACGAGCACGGCGGCGACCTCGGGGGGTGGGTCGACCTCGAGGGCGCAGTCCGCGGTCACCTCGATCCCCGGATGCTCCGCGCGGGCCCGCTCCGCGACACGGCCCAGTGCGCCCGCGAGCGACACGCCGTC
>NZ_JAALDV010000021.1:0-3140 GCF_014145045.1 Dietzia sp. DQ12-76 | reverse complement strand
TGCCGCCGCGACGCCCACTCCTCCGGCGAGAACGGCGATGAGACCGGCAGCGGCGAACCTCATGCCACTCCTCCACTCATGCGCCCAGTGTAATGATGACGCGACCACTGTCCCACCGATTGTGGATCTTGGAAAGAGGGTCGGCCACACGGATCGGCGGACGGGCCGCACCCTCGCAGGGTGCGGCCCGTCCGCCGATCTGACCGCGGGACCTCGGTAGGCCCCGGAGGTCTCAGCCCAGGCGCTCCTTGAGAGCGGCGAACTGCTCGTGAACCTCGGACGGGACCTTGGGCCCGCAGAAGTCCAACCACTCGGTGATGAGCGGGAGTTCGCGGCGCCACTCCTCGGGGTCGATCGCCAGCGCCTCCTCCACGTCCCTGAGGGGGGTGTCGAGGCCGGTGAGGTCGATGTCCTCGGCGCGGGCGGTGAACCCCGCCACGGTCTCATCCGCGTCGACGCGGCCCTCGATGCGGTCCACGACCCACTTCAGGACGCGGCTGTTCTCGCCGAAACCGGGCCAGAGGAAGCGGCCGTCCGCGCCCTTGCGGAACCAGTTGACCAGGAAGACCTTGGGCATCTTGTCGCCACCGCGCTCGCCCATGTCCACCCAGTGCTGGAAGTAGTCACCGACGTTGTATCCGATGAAGGGCAGCATCGCCATCGGGTCCCGGCGGACCGCACCGACCTTGCCCTCCGCGGCCGCGGTCTGGCCGGAGGAGAGGGTGGCCCCGATGTAGACGCCGTGGTTCCACGAGTGGGCCTCGCTCACCAGCGGCACGGTGTCCGCCCGGCGCCCGCCGAACAGGATGGCCGAGATCGGCACGCCCTGCGGGGAGTTGAACTCCTCGGCGGTGACCGGGCACTGGTTGATCGGTACGCAGTAGCGGGAGTTGGGGTGGGCGGCGTTGCCCGCCCCGCCGTCACCCACCGGGGTCCAGTCGTTGCCGAGCCAGTCGATCAGGTGGTCCGGGGTCCCCTCCAGGTCCTCCCACCACACGTCACCGTCGTCCGTGAGGGCGACGTTGGTGTAGATCGAGTTCCCCGCCTCCAGCGTCTTCATCGCGTTGGGGTTCGACGAGTAGTTGGTACCGGGGGCGACTCCGAAGAAGCCGTACTCGGGGTTCACCGCGTAGAGCCGGCCGTCGGCCCCGAACCGCATCCAGGCGATGTCGTCGCCCACGACCTCGGCGCGCCACCCCTCGATGGTCGGCTGGAGCATGGCGAGGTTGGTCTTGCCGCACGCGGACGGGAACGCCGCGGCGATGAAGTAGACCTTGTCCTCGGGGGAGATGAGCTTGAGGATGAGCATGTGCTCGGCCATCCAGCCCTCGTCGCGGGCCATGGCGGAGGCGATCCGCAGCGCGAAACACTTCTTGCCCAGCAGTGCGTTTCCGCCGTACCCGGATCCGAACGACCAGATCTCACGGGTCTCCGGGAAGTGGGTGATGTACTTCTCCTCGTTACACGGCCACGGGACGTCGTCCTGGCCGGGCTCGAGGGGCGCACCGACGGTGTGCAGGCCCTTGACGTACTCGCCGTCGGACCCGATCTTCTCCAGGGCGGCGGTGCCCATGCGGGTCATGATCTTCATGGACACCACGACGTAGGCCGAATCGGTGAGTTCGATGCCGAGCTTGGGATCCTCGGCGTCGAGGGGGCCCATGCAGTAGGGCACCACATACATCGTGCGGCCACGCATGCTGCCGCTGAACAACTCGGTCATGTGGCCGCGCATCTCGGCCGGGTCCCGCCAGTTGTTGGTGGGACCGGCGCCCTCCTCGGTCTCCGAACAGATGAACGTCCGCGACTCGACGCGCGCGACGTCCTTGGGGTCGGACTGGGCGAGGAACGAGTTCGGCTTCTTCGACTCGTCGAGTCGGACGAACGTGCCGTGCTCCACCAGTTCGGTCGTGAGGCGGTGCCACTCCTCGTCCGAGCCGTCCGCGAAGACGACCCGGTCCGGCTGGGTCAGTTCGGCGACCTCGGCGATCCACGCGAGCATCTCCGCGTGATCGGTTGGCGCCTGACCCTCGAGGCCGGGAATGGTGGTGGTGGTCATCACAGCTCCTCGTGCACGGTGCATGGTATCGGTCACAGACTATCGTCAACCCGATCACACCGCCGCCGTCCGGGCCTCGTTCGCGGCCCCGACGTGAGCAAAGCCTCAACTTTTCAGATGTGACCGTGGTCTATCCGTTCCCATCTGGCCGGGACAGGGGCTGACTCGGGGGACCCCGCCGGGGCCTCGTTGGTGAATCCGCCGAACGGCACCCCTTCGGCGGGATTGGCCAGTCGCCAGGAGTCGTAGCTTCCGTCGAACCGGACCGTCGAGACGTGGTCGACCGTGCCGTCGCCGTCGACGTCCGTGTAGACGGTGAGCCCCCGGCCGTCGCCCCGGGTGACGGCCTCCATGAAGCCGTCACCGTCCAGATCCGCCTCGGGTGAGCCGAGATCGAGGACGCCGTCACCCACAGGGACGTGGAGGCCGAGGGACGAGGCCTCGGCGAGCGGGGCCCCGTCGAGGCCACAGACGTCGGGACGGGCGCTGAAATCGGACGGGTCGGGTCCGTGGAAGGAGTCGGTCATGGCGAGGGGCTCCCTGGGGTGGCGAGGGCGGGCGGGGGAGTGCCGGCGGGCTCCGCAACAGTAACCGGGGAGACGGTGCTCGGCGTGGTTCCGGGGGCCTTCCCGGCGAGTCGTGACCGGCGGATACGGCGTTCGAGGTCGGCGACCCGCGGGCCCGGGTCGTGAGCGAAGCCGTCGGTGATGGTGGCCTCCGCGGCCAGGATCCTGGCGCCGAGGGACTGCTCCACCTCCGCGCGCAGGGCGGCGAGTCGTTCGGTCACGACGGCGGCCGTGTGTGTCCGGAGCGACTGGGTCCGGCGGACCGTGACCGTCGTCCAGCCGAGCGCCACGCCGCAGATCAGTGCCAACGGGATCACCATGACCGACAGTCCGGGGACCTCGGCGAGTGGTGACAGGAGCATGCGACCCACGCCGGTCCCGCCGGCGGCACCCATGAGCATCACGAGCGACTCCTCCGCGGCATTCCGGGGCGGACGCCCCGGCGTGATGCCGCCCGTCGGTGCGGGTATCCGCGGCGTCGTCGGCGCGGAGGCGCCGAGGTGTCGGGCCACGAG
>NZ_JAALDV010000215.1:0-1682 GCF_014145045.1 Dietzia sp. DQ12-76 | reverse complement strand
ACGACCTCCGCCTGGCCAGATGTGGCCGTGACCGCCTGATCCGTGTCCAACGACCCTGCGACGGCCTGATCCGGGTCGGGCTTCTCCGCGATCGCCTGCTCGGCCTCGTGACGTGCGATCGCGAGCGCGGCCGGGTGGGCGGCCGGCGCGGGCCCGTCCTTCTTGGGCGCCTGCCTGGGAGTGGTCGACGACGTGGCCTGGGACTCCGACTGATCCGGGTCCGCTCCCTTGCCACCGCGCTTGCGGCCCCGTCGCGAGCCGGGCTCGTCGGCGTTGTGGGACTCGGTGTGCACCGGGTCGGCGTGCACGATCAGTCCACGGCCCTGGCAGTGCTCACACGGCGTGGAGAAGGCCTCGATGAGACCGGTGCCGAGCTTCTTGCGGGTGAGCTGGACGAGCCCCAACGAGGTGACCTCGGAGACCTGGTGCCGGGTGCGGTCGCGGCCCAGCGCCTCGGTGAGCCGCCGCAGGACGAGGTCGCGGTTGGCCTCGAGCACCATGTCGATGAAGTCGATGATCACCATTCCGCCCACGTCGCGCAGGCGCAGTTGGCGGACGATCTCCTCGGCCGCCTCGAGGTTGTTCTTCGTGACGGTCTCCTCGAGGTTGCCGCCCGAGCCCGTGTACTTGCCGGTGTTGACGTCGATGACCGTCATGGCCTCGGTGCGGTCGATCACGAGTGAGCCGCCGGAGGGCAGCCACACCTTGCGATCGAGGGCCTTGGCCAGCTGTTCGTCCACGCGGTGGGTGGCGAACACGTCGACGTCGGGGTTGTCGTAGCGCTCGAGTCGACCGGTCATCTCCGGTGCGACCCTCGAGACGTAGTCGTGGACGGTGTCCCATGAGGTCTGGCCCTGGATCACCAGCGAGGAGAAGTCCTCGTTGAACAGGTCGCGCACCACCTTGACCAGTAGGTCCGGCTCCTCGTACAGGGCGATCGGAGTGCCCGAGCCGGAGGAGGTCCGCTTGGCCGCCGCCTCGGAGATCTCGGTCCACTGGGCCGCCAGCCGTTCGACGTCCCGGCCGATCTCCTCCTCGCTGACCCCCTCGGCGGCGGTCCGGATGATCACACCCGAACCCTCGGGGACCACGTCCTTGAGGATCGCCTTGAGCCGGCGCCGCTCGGTGTCGGGGAGCTTGCGGGAGATTCCGGTGGAGTTGCCGTCGGGCACGTACACGAGGAACCGGCCGGCCAGCGAGATCTGCGTGGTCAGTCGGGCGCCCTTCTGGCCGATGGGGTCCTTGGTGACCTGCACCAGGACCATGTCGCCTGGCTTGAGCGCCTGCTCGATCCGCCGGGCCTTGCCGCCGAGTCCGGCGGCCTCCCAGTTGACCTCGCCGGCGTACAGCACGCCGTTGCGGCCACGGCCGATGTCGACGAACGCGGCCTCCATGCTCGGGAGCACGTTCTGTACGCGGCCGAGGTAGACGTTGCCCACCATGGAGCGGGCGGACTCGGTGGTCACGAAATGCTCCACCAGGACCTTGTCCTCCAGCACGCCGACCTGGGTCATGACCCCCTTGCCGTCGGCGCGCTTCTTCTCCCGCACCACCATCACGCGGTCGACGGACTCACGGCGGGCGAGGAACTCGGACTCGGAGAGGATGGGCTGGCGCCGGCGCCCGGCATCGCGCCCGTCACGGCGTCGTTGCCGCTTGGCCTCGAGGCGCGTCGAGCCGCT
>NZ_JAALDV010000214.1:0-16160 GCF_014145045.1 Dietzia sp. DQ12-76 | reverse complement strand
GCGCGGCGCTCGAGGGGGCACTGGCCGATCGCGCCGCGTTCATCGGTGCCGCCGGTGATCAGGTCGACGCCGTGGCCGCGCGCGTCGAGGCGCTGGTGGCCCGCAACCCGGAGGCGGCCGGATACACACCCGGATCGATCCTCTGACACACCTGCGGCCGGCCGATCCGCGCCGCGGGGACCTGGCCGGGGGATAGTCTCGGCGCATGCGCGAGACCATCATCCCCGTCCCCGGTACACAAGGCCTGCAGGCGACACTTCACCACGCCGAGGAGCCGCGGGCACTGCTGCTCCTGGTCCACGGCTTCGGAGAGCACTCCGGTCGCTACGGGCGGACGATCCGGTTCCTGGTGGACCGGGGGGTCAGCGTGGTCTCCTACGACCTGCGGGGACACGGCACCGCCCCCGGACCGCGGGCCAGGGTCTCCACGGAGACCCATATGCGGGACAACCTGGCCGTCCGCGACGCCGTCCTGGAATGGACCCGGACCCCCGAGGGCGCGGGGACCGGGTCCCTGCCCCGTCTCCTCATGGGGCACTCGATGGGTGGGTTGATCGCCGGGGAGTCCGCTCTCCGGCGCCCGTGGGACCTGGTGGGACTGATCCTGTCCTCTCCCGGCATCGTCGTGGGCGAGAGCACACCCGCGCCGCTCCGGGCCGCAGCCCCGGTGATCGCCCGGCTCCTGCCTTTCCTGCCCGTGGAGAAGCTGGACCCGAACGAGATCTCCCGCGTTCCCGAGTACGTGGCGGACTACACCTCCGACCCGCTCGTGCACCACAAAGGGGTGCCGGCGCTGGCCGCAGGGACGCTGCTCGCGGGCGGGCAGAAGTTCCTGGAGCGCTCGAGCGCCCTGCGGTTGCCGACCCTGGTGATCAACGGTTCTGCGGACTCCATCACCTCACCGACGGGTGCGCGCCGGTTCGCCCAGGTCGCGGGATCGGACCACGACCCGCGGCCGGAGATCACCTATCGGGAGTTCGAGGGCGGCCTGCACGAGCTGTTCAACGACCTGTGTGCGGACCAGGCGTACGCGGCGCTCGGGGAGTGGCTGGACGCGCGGTTGGGCTGAGGTCGGGTCCGCGGAGCGGGGCGCACCGGAATCCGGTGCGCCCCGTGTCACGTGCAGAGCTGGAGAGCGTCAACTCCCCAGCGAACCCGCGCCCAGACCGGGCGCGGCGGCGGCCTCGATGCTCACCGTCTTGCAGCCCAGCGAGGTGTTGTTCCACCCGACGCCCGTATTGATGGCGTAGACACAGACCTTCTGGGTTCCGGTCTTCTTCACGGCGAGCCGGTTGTCGAAACCGTGGTTCCCGGAGATCCCATGTGCGTTGTTCACGTCGGACCTGGCCACATCGGCCCTGATCTTGTGGACCTCCACGTTGGCGCTCCCGGCCTCTCCGCCGACGTAGACGTGCATCTCTAGCGCAGTGCTCGTCTTACTCCGGTCGAATGACCACCCCTTGACGTCGATCGTTCCGGGGACGGACGACGCGGCGGTTTCGAATTTCCCCAGGGGGTTGGGGTCGGGGATGGTGATCGTCCTGCAGCTGATGAGCGCGTTGCCACCGTTCCCCACGCCGATCGCGTACGCGCAGACCTGCTGGGAGCCCACTTTCCTGGAGTTGATGAACGAGTCGAAGCCGTGGTTTCCCGAGATATTGTGGGTCGAGTTGACGTCGGGCCGGCTCTTGTCAGCGCGGATCTCGTGGCCCTCGACGCCGGGAGCGCCGGCTTGACCGCCGATGTAGACGTGGACCGCGAGCGAACGGGCGGCGTCGTCCCTGTCGAATGCCCAGCCGCGGACCGCGATCCGGCCGGGTTCGGCCACGGCGACCGAGTCGAAGTGGCCCACCGGGGCGTGCCCTGTCGGCGCTGGCGGAGTCAGGTTCTTCGGCCGTAGGTAGCCGATGATCCCTGCTTTGCTCATCGAGATGATCTCTGTCGGGGTGGTGCCGTTGTACGGGGCGTGGTTGTTCTGGCTGAGGATGCGGACGCTCCCGCCCTGGTCGGCCAGGACGATCCCGGCGTGGCCGTATCCACCTCCGACCGAGGCTCCCCACACCGCGACGTCGCCTTTGACGGGCGCGGTTCCGGATCCGAGCTTGTGATAGTGGGTCCCCGAGGCGTTTCCGAAGAGGTCCTTGGCGTTGCCGGACAACCGGGGCGCACCGACCACATCGCGGTTGTAGAACTGGATGAGGTCGACGCACTGGGCTCCGTAGGCTCCGTCGAAGTCCCACTTCCCACCATTGTGTTTGGCCACGAACTGGTCCACGGACATGGCGGCGTGGGCCGGCGCGGGGACGGCGATCGTCGAGATGGCCAGGGCGAAGAGAGACAGGAGTGCGGCCAGGAGGAGGCGGACTCTCCTGCCGGGCGCGAGCGGGGACAAGGTGGTCGTGGCGACTCCATGGTCTCGGGTGCAGGGGGTGAGCTGCCGTCCTGCGTCGGTGATCGGGTCAGGCAATTCTCTGCGCCGTCTGTTCCGCTGTCTGTCCTGCGTTCGAGCGACATCAGTGCAGCCTGACTGCACCGTGGGCCGCACCGACCCCCTCCGACTACGCTGACGCCCATGCGACCCGAGCTCTCCTCCTACCGCCATCTCGCCGCCGGGAAGGTCCGCGAGTTATACGAGATCGACGGCGAGACGCTGCTCCTGGTGGCCACCGACCGGATCTCGGCGTACGACCATGTGCTCGGCACGCCGATTCCCGACAAGGGCCGTGTGCTCACCGCCATGAGCGCCTACTTCTTCGACGCCCTCGAGGTGCCGAACCACCTCGCGGGGCCTCTGGACGACGATCGGATCCCCGCCGAGGTGCTCGGCCGGGCGATGGTCGTGCGCCGCCTGGACATGGTGCAGGCCGAGTGTGTCGCCCGTGGGTACCTGACCGGGTCCGGGATGGTCGAGTACCGCGAGTCGGGGTCGGTGTGCGGTGTCGAGCTCCCCGAGGGGCTCGTCGAGGCCAGCCGACTGCCGGAGCCGATCTTCACGCCCGCCACCAAGGCGGCGGTGGGCGACCATGACGAGAACATCTCGTTCGAGCAGCTCTCCGGGATCGTCGGCGACGAGCTGGCCGGCCGGCTCCGGACCGCCACCCTGGAGGTGTACGCGAGGGCGGCAGAGATGGCCGCCGACCGCGGGCTGCTGCTGGCGGACACGAAGTTCGAGTTCGGGTTGTCCGAGGGCGAGTTGATCCTGGCCGACGAGGTGCTCACCCCGGACTCCTCCCGGTACTGGCCGGCGGACGGGTACGAGGCCGGCCGCGTCCAGCCGAGCTTCGACAAGCAGTACGTGCGCGACTGGCTCACCGGCCCGGACTCGGGTTGGGACCGATCCTCGGATTCACCGCCGCCCCCGCTCCCGCCGGAGGTGGTCGAGGCGACCCGGGCACGGTACGTCGAGGCGTACGAGCGGATCTCCGGCCTGCGGTTCTCGGAGTGGCTCGGCGGTGAGTCCGCATGAGCGCCTATGACGCCACCGGCAGCGGGACCGACACCACCGCCACCGATCAGCGGGTCCCCGCGCCTCCCCGGGCCGAGCGCCGCCCCCACCGCCGTGAGCACCACGGCCGCGTCTTCGTGGACGACTACGAGTGGCTGCGCGACAAGGACGCCCCGGCGACCCGCGAGTACCTGGAGGCGGAGAACGCGTACACGGACGCGATGACGGCCGGGCAGAAGCCGCTCGAGGACGAGGTCTACGAGGAGATCCGTTCCCGCGTCAAGGAGACCGACATGTCGGTTCCCGTGCGGGCCGCCGGCTGGTGGTACTTCTCCCGCACCTCGGAGGGCCTGTCCTACGCCCGGCACTGCCGCGTCCCCGTGCCTCCGGAGTTCGTGGCGGATCCCGGCGACCCGGCCGGGTGGGTCCCGCCGGAGGTCTCGCCCGGTGTCGAGCTCCCCGGCGAGCAGCTGCTGCTGGACGGTAACGCCGAGGCCGAGGGGCACGAGTATTTCGCGCTCGGCGCGTTCTCGGTCAGCCACGACGGCCGCGTCCTCGCCTGGGCCACCGACACCGAGGGCGACGAACGCTACACCCTCCGGTTCCGCTCCCTCGACCCGGACCACACGGCCCCGGACGAGGAGATCTCCGGGATCGCTGCCGGGGTCACCTGGTCACGCGACGGGCAGTACGTGTTCTACGTGACGGTCGATGAGGCGTGGCGACCCGACACCGTGTGGCGTCACCGCCTGGGGACGACCCGGGACGACGACGACGAGGTGTTCCACGAGCCCGACGAGTCCTATTGGATCGGGGTCGGTGAGACGCGCAGCGAGAAGTACCTGCAGATCGCCGCGGGGTCCAAGATCACCACCGAGGTGTGGTGCCTGAATTCCGCCGACCCGGCGGGCGAGTTCTGGTGCGTACGACCTCGCGAGGAGGGCGTCGAGTACGACGTCGAGCACGCGGTCGTCGGAGGCGAGGATCGCTTCCTCATCACCCACAACGCCGGTTCTCCCAACTTCGCCGTGGTCGAGGCGCCCGCCGGCCCGGTCGACGGCGACTTCCGCGATCTGAACCCGCTCGTGCCGCACCGCGACGACGTGCGGGTGGAGGGGGTCGACGCGTTCGCCCGTGTGCTGGTGCTCGGGTACCGGGAGCAGGCGCTGCCCCGGTTCTCCCTGATGCCGCTGGATCCCGCGTCGACCGGGGGTGTGGAGGCGTATTCCGGGTTCACCCCCGTGGACTTCGACGAGGAACTGTTCACCTCCGGCCCGGGGTCGAACCCGGAGTGGGACGCACCGGTGCTGAGGTTCGGGTTCGGCTCGTTCGTCACCCCGGGCCGCATCTACTCCCTGGCGCTGGCCACGGGGGAGCGGACCCTGTTGCGCGAGCAGGAGGTGCTGGGCGGCTACGACCCGGCCGGGTACGTGCAGCGCCGGGACTGGGCCACCGCCGGGGACGGCACCCAGGTGCCGATCTCCCTGGTGATGTCGCTGGAGACCGCAGCCCGGATCGACGCGGGCGAGCAGGTTCCGACCCTGCTGTACGGCTACGGTTCGTACGAGACCAGCATCGACCCCGCCTTCTCGGTGGCCCGGCTCTCGCTGCTCGACCGGGGGATGGCCTACGCGGTCGCGCACGTGCGGGGCGGCGGTGAGATGGGGCGCCTCTGGTACGAGCAGGGCAAGACCCTGACCAAGCGGAACACCTTCACGGACTTCGTCGACTGCGCGCGGCACCTGGTCGACTCCGGGCTCACCGCCCCGGACCGGTTGGTGGCGGAGGGCGGCAGCGCGGGTGGCCTGCTCATGGGCGCTGTGGCCAACCTCGCGCCGGAATTGTTCGTCGGCATCCAGGCGGTCGTCCCGTTCGTCGATCCGCTCACCTCGATCCTCATGCCCGAGCTGCCGCTCACGGTGATCGAGTGGGACGAGTGGGGGGATCCTCTGCATTCGCCGGAGGTCTACGACTACATGGCGTCCTATGCGCCGTACGAGAACATCGAGGCCAAGGACTACCCGGCGATCTTGGCAGTGACCTCGCTCAACGACACCCGGGTGCTCTACGTGGAGCCCGCCAAGTGGGTGGCCAGGCTCCGGGCGGTGTCCACCTCGGCTGATTCCGCGGAGCGCCCGGTCCTGCTGCGCTGCGAGATGAGTGCCGGCCATGGTGGCGTCTCCGGGCGGTACGAGCGCTGGCGCCAGACCGCGTTCGAGTACGCGTGGACGATCCGGACGGCAGGAGCCGGATAAGTTCCTCTCCCGCGCGCGGGCCGGCACACGCACCCGGCCGGCACACGCGCGCCCGGCCGGCACACGCGCCCGGCCGGCACACGCGCGCAAGCACTGCAGCCACACACGAAATCTCGCGTGTGGCTGCAGTGTTCGCGCGCGGTTGTGTCCGACAGTTGTTCTCGACGGTTGTGGTCAGCGCTCGTCGTCGTCGGCGGGGTCCATGGTCCCGGCCATCGCGGCGGCGGGGATGATCCCGCCGACGAAGACACCCAGGATCGCGACCCCGCCCATCGCGTAGGCGAGGCGATGGCCGTCCCCGAGTTCCAAGGAGGATCCGAAGACCAGCACGATCCCGGTCACGAAACAGAGTCCCACGAGCACCGACAGCGCGGTGGACCTGGCGCGCAGGAGTGTCTGCGTCTCGAACTCGTCGAGGTAGCGCGGCGGGGCGGTGTCCTTGACGTCGATGACGGTGCGCAGCATCGTCCACACCGTACAGATCGCCACCGCCATCGGCACCCAGGCGATCACGATGGGGAGCCAGAAGAACCCGGCCAGGGCGATCAGCGCCATGACCGCGACGCACGCCCAGTTCAACCGGACCAGCAGTCGGCGACGCTCGGGGGTGCGCCAGGAGGGCAGGCTGCCGGAGAGTCGGCCGACGGTCGTCTCGTAACGGCGCTCGGCGGCGGTCAGGGTGTCGTCGGCGATCGAGTTCATGGTGTGTCCTCTGCTCGTGGTGCGTCCGGTGGTGTGCGGCGGTAGATCTCGGTGGACATCGGCTGGAACTCGTCCCGGGAGAACACGGCCTCGACGGGCAGGTCGAACACCGCGCAGATGCGGAAGGCCAGATCCAGGCTGGGGTAGTGGTCGCCCCGTTCGAGCGCCCCCACGGTCTGGGGGTTGACCTCGATCCGTTCGGCGAGCGAGGCCCGGCTGAGTCGGTGCTCGGCCCGCAGGACGGCAATCCGGTTGTAGATGGGGAGCTTTTCTCCCCGTCGCACTGGGCTCATGCAATGCAGTGTTGTAAAAACCCAACGATCTGTCAAGTCTGCCGACGGCGTATTCTGGCTCACATGAGCAGCCTCCACGACATCACCTTCACGACCATCGACGGCGAACAGGCCCGGCTCGGTAACTACGCGGGGCACGCCGTCCTGGTGGTCAACGTGGCCAGCGAGTGTGGACTCACCCCGCAGTACGAGGGTCTGCAGGAACTGGCGGACGACTACCGGGACCGCGGGTTCTTCGTCCTGGGCTTCCCGTGCAACCAGTTCATGGGTCAGGAGCCCGGTGACGAGGACGCGATCAAGAAGTTCACCACCGAGAAGTACGGGATCTCCTTCCCGCTGGCGGCCAAGGTCGACGTCAACGGCCCGGATCGCCACCCGCTGTACGCGGAGCTGACCGCGGTCGCCGACGCCGACGGCCAGGCCGGTGACGTGCAGTGGAACTTCGAGAAATTCCTGCTCTCCCCCGCGGGAGAGGTCGTGGGTCGCTTCCGTCCCAAGGTGGAGCCGGGCGCCCCCGAGCTCACCGAGGCGATCGAGGACGTCCTCCCGGTCTGACCCCGTCCCGGCGCGTCACGTCCGGCCGGGGCGTCACGTCCGGCCGGGGCGTCACCTCCCGTAGGGCCACCGGACGTACACCTCGCCGTCGTCGCTCCGTCACATGGGGCTGCGACCATGGCGACCATGACATCGCGCCCGGCCACCGCCCGCCTCATCGTCTCCGTCTCGGGTCTGCGGGACTCCACTCTCGAGGGAGCGGTCGACCTGGTCGGCGACCTCGAACGGCGACGCGTGCCAGTCTCATTGCTCGTCGCGCCGAGGCGGGGGCGTGAATACCGGATGACCGAGGACCGGGCCACCCAGGGGTGGCTCCGGCACCGTCGCGAGCGGGGTGACTCGATCGTGCTGGGTGGATACGACGAGGCGGCTACCCGACCGCGCCGGCCCGAGTTCGCCGCGATCGGACCTGCGGAGGCGGCAGTCCGTCTCGCCGCTGCGGACCGGATCATGGCCGATATGGGCCTGAGGACGCGGCTTTTCGCACCTCCTCGGTGGAACGCCTCGCCGGGGTGCCTCGAGGCGCTGCCCGGCGCGGGCTTCCGGCTCTGCGCCTCCCTCGTCGGCGTCCATGACGTGGTCCGCGGGACCACGGAGCGTGGACGGGCGCTGTCGATCGGGGAGGGCTTCATCGCCGACGCCTGGTGGTGCCGGGCCCTCGTCACCGCAGCCTGTCGGACGGCGGCGTCGGGAGGTCTGGTGCGCGTCAACGTCTCCGCCACCCAGCTCTCGCGCCGCGCACCGCGGTCGGCGTTGTTGGACGCGGTGGATCGGGTGACCGGGGAGTACGGGGCGATCGCCGGCCGCTACGAATGGCCGGCGGTCGCACTGGCCCCCGCGGCCTGAGCCATTCGGTGGCCCCGCCGACTCCTAGTACGATTGGCAGCCGAGCCCCGGCCGGTCCGGGTCCGCCCCCGCGTTTCCACCGATCGAGGAGATCCACCGTGGCCCGAGTCGTCGTCGAAGTCATGCCCAAGGCCGAGATCCTCGATCCGCAGGGGCAGGCCATCCACCGGGCCCTGGGCCGTCTCGGCCACACGGGCGTGACCGACGTCCGTCAGGGCAAGCGGTTCGAGCTCGAGGTGTCCGACGAGGTGTCCGACGCCGAACTCGAGGAGATCGCGTCGTCGCTCCTGGCCAACACGGTCATCGAGGACTGGACGGTCGTGCGCGTGGACACCGCGGAGGTGGCCTCGTGAGCGCACGGGTCGGCGTCATCACCTTCCCCGGCACGCTCGACGACATCGACGCCTCGCGGGCCGTGACCAGGTCCGGCGCGGAGGCCGTCTCGTTGTGGCACGACGACGCCGACCTCAAGGGGGTCGACGCCGTGGTGGTGCCCGGCGGATTCTCCTACGGCGACTACCTGCGTTGCGGCGCGATCGCCTCGATGGCACCCGTCATGGGCGAGGTCATCGCGGCCGCCCGGGGAGGGATGCCGGTGCTGGGCATCTGCAACGGCTTCCAGATCCTGTGTGAGGCGGGCCTGCTGCCCGGTGCCCTCGGGCGCAACCGCGACATGCACTTCGTGTGCCGCGACGAGTGGCTGCGCGTGGAGAACACCGACACCGCGTGGACCGGGCGGTTCGAGCAGGGGGCCGAGATCCTCATCCCCCTCAAGTCCGGCGAGGGGCGCTTCATGGCCACGGCGGAGACGATCGCGCAGCTCGAGGGCGAGGGGCGAGTGGTGTTCCGCTTCGCCGGCGACGCCCCCAACGGATCGACCAACGGCATCGCCGGTATCTGCTCGGAGAACGGCCGGGTCGTGGGCCTCATGCCCCACCCGGAGCACGCGATCGACCCGCTGACCGGCCCCTCCGACGACGGCCTGGGGCTGTTCCTGTCCGCCCTCGACTCGGTGGTCACCGCCTGACCCGAGACCTCTACTCGCCACGACGGGCCCGCCGGGATCACTCCCGGCGGGCCCGTCGTTCAGCAGGGTGGGTCCGCGATCAGAAGGCCGGGGCGCTGCTCCCGATATCCGCCCCGGCTCCACCGAGGATGTTCAGCAGCAGGCCCGGGAGGATGAACGCGGCCTGCGTGAGGGTGTCCACCGCGGAGGACCCGGTGGGCTCGCCGACGCTGCCCGAGGCCTCTCCGATGATGGGAAGGATGATTTCGCTGACCGAACCGACGAGGTCCATGTGGTCTCCTTTACGTAACCGCCCCGAACGGTCTCGGGGTTGATGCCTGCCACCCTGGTGGTCGCAGGTACAGGCGAGTCTGCACCCGGAGTTGGACACGTGGGGACTATTGCGTCCAGTTCGTTACATTAGTGTTTGCTGAGATTCTGACCCTCGAGTGGGTGTGGGCAGACCGGAGCTCGGCGGATCGCCCGTCCTGCCGGCCCTCATGGATGCGGGCGTTCGATCCTCCGGACCGGCAGCGGTCGCCGGACCCGTGGACTGCGGTAGGCGTGGAATGCGGTAGAACCGTGGGGTGAGCGAATCCACCACCCAGCCCGAGTCCGCGTCCGACAGATCCCACCGGCCGTTCGACATCGTCGTCTACGGTGCGACCGGCTACACCGGCGGCCTGGTCGCCGACTACCTGATGCGCAACCTCCCCGAGGGGGGCGCGTGGGCGGTGGCGGGCCGGTCGAGGGTGAAGCTCGATGCGCTCGTGGCCAGGCTCAGCGCCGAGATGCCCGACGTCCCGGCCCCGGGGATCGTGGTGGCGGACACCGGGGATCCGGAGTCACTGGCGGACATGGCCGGGTCGGCCCGTGTCGTGCTCACCACCGTGGGCCCGTACCTCGAGTACGGCGAACCGCTCGTCGCCGCCTGTGCGGAGGCCGGTACCGACTACGTCGACCTCACGGGCGAGCCCGAGTTCGCCGACCGCATGTACCTCGAGTACCACGACACGGCCGTGGCCTCCGGCGCGCGCATCATCCACGCGTGCGGGTTCGACTCCATCCCCCACGACCTGGGCGTGTACTACACCATGAAGCAGGTCCCCGAGGGGGTACCGGTGGCCGTGTACGGCGCGGTCCACGCCGACGCCCAGTTCTCCGGCGGCACCTACCACTCGGCCATCGGCCAGTTCGCCAGGCTCCGCCAGGCCGCCCGCACCGCAAAGGCGCGGCGCGCGAAGGAGGGCAGGGTCGAGGGTCGGCGCATCAAGTCGGTGACGGGCAAGCCGCACCACGACAGCGTCCTCGGTCGCTGGTTGGTCCCCCTGCCCACGATCGACCCGCAGATCGTCCTGCGCTCGGCGGCCGCGTTGGAGAGCTACGGCCCGGACTTCAGCTACGCGCACTACGCCTCGGTCAAATCGCCTCTGACCGCGACGGCGGGCATGGTCGGGGTCGGGGCGCTGGCCGTGGGTGCGCAGATCGGCCCCATCAGGTCTCAGCTTCTCAAGAGGATCGATCGTGGCGCCGGGCCGAGCGAGTCCCGCCGCGCCCGGTCGTCGTTCGACGTGACCTTCGTGGCGTTGGCGGGTGGGCGTCGGGTGGTCACCCGGGTCTGCGGCGGTGACCCCGGATACACCGAGACCTCCATGATGATCGCGGAGTCGGCCCTGTGCCTGGCCTTCGACGAGCTCCCCGCTCTCGCGGGGCAACTCACCACCGCCCAGGCGATGGGGGACGCGCTCCTCGCGCGCGTCGAGCGCGGGGGTCTGACCTTCGAGGTGCTGTCCACCTAGCCCCGGCCGGGAGCGGATTCGCGGGCCGCCGGGGGCCGACTAGACTCGCCCCCGTGACGACTCACGTGGATTCCATCTCGCACGCCTCCGACACCCCCGAGCTCGCCCAGCCGTGGGCCGAACTCGGGCTGAAGGAGGACGAGTACGCCCGGATACGCGAGATCCTCGGCCGTCGGCCCACGGACGCCGAGCTGGCCATGTACTCGGTCATGTGGTCGGAGCACTGCTCGTACAAGTCCTCCAAGGTGCATCTGCGCTACTTCGGCGAGACGACGACGGACGAGATGCGATCCACCATGCTCGCGGGAATCGGCGAGAACGCCGGCGTGGTCGACATCGGTGACGGGTGGGCCGTGACGTTCAAGGTCGAGTCACACAACCACCCCTCCTACATCGAGCCGTACCAGGGCGCCGCGACCGGTGTCGGCGGGATCGTCCGCGACATCATGGCGATGGGCGCGCGCCCGGTGGCGGTCATGGACCAGCTGCGGTTCGGCCCGGCCGACGCGGACGACACCCACCGTGTGCTCCCGGGCGTCGTCGCGGGTGTCGGCGGTTACGGAAACTGCCTCGGTCTGCCGAACCTCGGCGGTGAGACCGTCTTCGATGAGTCCTATGCGGCCAACCCGCTGGTCAACGCCCTGTGTGCTGGCGTGATGCGGGTCGAGGACCTCCATCTCGCGTTCGCGTCCGGGACGGGGAACCGGATCATCCTCTTCGGCGCCCGGACAGGACTCGACGGGATCGGGGGAGTGTCCGTCCTCGCCTCCGAGACCTTCGAGGAGGACGAGCACGGCGCGCCCGTCAAGCCCCGCAAGCTCCCCAGCGTCCAGGTGGGGGACCCGTTCGCCGAGAAGGTGCTCATCGAGTGCTGTCTCGAGCTCTACCGCGAGGAGCTCGTGGTCGGGATCCAGGACCTCGGGGGAGCGGGTCTGGCCTGTGCCACCTCCGAACTCGCCGCGGCGGGTGACGGCGGGATGCACGTCGTGCTGGACAACGTGCCCCTGCGCGCCGAGGGGATGTCGGCGGCGGAGATCCTGTCGAGCGAGTCGCAGGAGCGGATGTGCGCCGTGGTGGCGCCGGAGAACGTGGACGCCTTCATGGAGGTGTGCCGCCGGTGGGACGTGTTGGCCACCGACATCGGTGAGGTCACCGACGGCGACCGGCTCACCATCGAGTTCCGCGGCGAGACCGTGGTGGACGTCCCCCCGCGCACCGTGGCCCACGACGGCCCGGTCTACGATCGCCCCCTGGAGCGCCCGGCGGACCAGGACGCCCTGCAGGCGGACACCACCGCCTCGTTGGCGCGGCCGACCACCGGCGAGGAACTGCGTCGCACGCTCCTCGACATGGTGGCCAGCCCCGCACTGTGTTCGCGCAAGTTCATCACCGAGCAGTACGACCGCTACGTGCGCGGGAACACGGTCCTGGCGGAGAACGCGGACGGCGGGGTCCTGCGGATCGATGAGGAGTCGGGCCGCGGCATCGCGCTGTCGACCGACGCCTCGGGGCGCTACACCAGGCTGGACCCGTACACTGGCGCCCGCCTCGCGTTGGCCGAGGCGTACCGGAACGTGGCCGTCACCGGCGCGCTCCCGGTCGCCGTGACCAACTGCCTCAATTTCGGCTCCCCCGAGGACCCCGGCGTCATGTGGCAGTTCCGCGAGGCCGTCCACGGCCTGGCAGACGGCTGCGCCGAGCTCGGCATCCCCGTGACCGGTGGAAATGTGTCCTTCTACAACCAGACCGGGTCCACACCCATCCTGCCCACTCCCGTCGTGGGGGTGCTCGGGGTGATCGACGACGTCGCGCGTCGTATCCCGACCGCGTTCGGAGACACCCCGGGCGAGAGCGTCTACCTGCTCGGTGAGACCCGGGACGAGCTCGACGGTTCGATCTGGGCGCAGGTCGCCCACCAGCACCTCGGCGGCATGCCCCCGACGGTCGACCTCGAGTGGGAGGCCACGCTCGCCCGGATCCTGGCCACGTGCTCCAAGGACGGCCTGATCACCGGCGCACACGACCTGTCGGAGGGCGGGCTCGCCCAGGCGCTCGTGGAGTCGGCCCTCGCCGGGGAGTGCGGCCTCAGAGTGGTGTTGCCCGCCGACGCGGACCCGTTCGTGTGGCTGTTCTCCGAATCCTCCGGCCGCGTGATCGTGTCGGTTCCCCGGGGCGAGGAGATCCGGTTCCAGCAGATGCTCACGGCACAGCACATCCCGCACACCCGCATCGCCGTCACGGACCCGGACTCGGAGGCCTTCGAGGTCCAGGGGCAGTTCACCCTCACCACCGCCGACCTGCGCGCGGCCCACGAGGGGACGCTGCCGGAGTTGTTCGGCGTCGACCCCGTGTGAGACCCCTCCTCCGGAGTCAGACCGCTCCGAGTACGGTCGCTCCGAATGCGGCCGCTCGGAGGTGGTCCGATGCGTGACCTCCGCAGGCGCGAGCGGGTGCTCGCGGTGGTCCTGGCCGGCACGGCGGGCTTCGTCGACGCGGTCGGCTTCCTGGTGGTGGGCGGTTACTTCGTCTCGTTCATGAGTGGTAACTCCACCCGGCTGGCCGTCGATCTGGTGGAGGGGGACCTCGGGGGCGCGGGCATCGCGGCCGTCGTCCTGGTCTCGTTCTTCCTCGGAGCGGTCGCGGGAGCGGTGGTGACCCGGCTCCGGCCCGGGGACGACCGCCCGGCCGTCCTGGCCCTGGTCGCCTCCTTGCTGTTGCTATCGCTCGCGGTGCACCAGCTCACCGCGGCCACGGTCGTCGGGGCGCCGGCGTCGATGACTGTCGTCGCGGCCTCGATGGGGGCCATGAACTCGGTGTTCCACTCCAGGGGCGAGGTCTCGCTGGGGGTCACCTACATGACCGGTGCGGTGGTCAAGTCCGCACATCGCCTGGTGGATGCGCTGGCGGGGGGGTCGTGGGCGCCCTATCGTCAGCAGGTCTCGCTCTGGGCGGCACTCGCGCTGGGCGGTGTGGCGGGCGCGGTACTCCAGATCGTCCTCGGCGTGGCCGCGCTGGGCGTCGCCGCGGCGGTCGTGGCCGTCGCCCTGTTCGTGACCGTGTGGGTGCGCGGGCGGGAGCGCCGAGGGGCGTGAGGCAGGGGGCCGAGGTGGGGCCCGAGGCCGGGACCAGAGGGCCTGGTTCAGCCTCGTCGCCGTGCCCGCAGATAGGCCTCCCGCGCGGCGAGGCCATGGACCACCTCGTCGATCATGGGACGGACGAACCGCGCGCGGTGCGCGGAGTCTGAGGCCGCCGCGGCGGCCAGGTTGAGGGCGGAGAACGCGGCGAGGGTGAGCGAGACCCGCACCAGGGTCACGCTGACCGGGACGCCTGCCAGCAGGCCGCCGAGACCCTCCGTCGTCCAGAGCGTCCACCGGGTCTCGGTGGCCTCGGGGATCGCTATCCACCCCAGGAAGACGAAGAACAGGAAGACCAGGCAGGCGAACAGCGCGGCCTGGATCAGGGTGGCGATCACCGGGACCAGCAGGACGTTGATCCGTTCGGCGATCCGCAGTTCCCGGCCCGGCGCCCGGGCCTCCAACTCGTCGTGGAGGTCGTCGCGCGTGGTGATGGTCACGAGGAGGACCGTGAGCAGGCCCATGACGCCCACCACGGCGAAGGTCCGCGGCCAGGACAGGGCCACCATCACCTGCCAGATCTCCGCGCTGAAGAACAGGAAGAGCACGGCCAACATGAGGACCGGCAGGACCCGGGCCACCATGTGGCCCATGGTCCCCAGCTCGCGCCGGACCCGCCGTGCGGACCAGCGCACGAGCGAGCCCGCGCCGACGTAGGTGCCCACCAGGACCCCCGCCGCGAGCAGAACGGTCGTGCCCGGGCCGGGGCCGTCATGGGGTTCGAAGGACAGCGGGGCCGCCACGACGAGCGCGACCGCCGAGGCGAGCCCGATGACGGACCCGGGCAATGGGCCCACGCGACGGACCACGCGGGCCACGAACCAGCCGAGGATCGGCGCCGCGATGAACAGTCCGAGTGCCAACAGGAGCAGGAGGATGATCGGATCGCTCACCGCCAGCTCCTCCCATTCGGGGGAGTCCTCTCCGACCCGCTCGAGCAGCGCCACCGCGTAGTCGTTCGAGCGGTCCAGTGCGGAGAGACCCGAGGTGGCCACCGCGAGGCCCGCGCTGACCCCGGCCGAACGGACGAGGATCTCCCGGGCCCGCGTGGACGGGACGATCATCATCGGCAGGCCGAGGTCCCGCAGGTGATCCTCGTGGGCGCCGAGGCTGCTGGCCGGCGTCGGAGCTGTCGTGGACACGGGGGATATTCTGGCAGTCATCGTGCTCCACGCGGACCGTACCGCGGACTATCGTCGAGCCATGCCCACCAGCGAGCGACCGGTCACGTCGCCCGGCGCGGAATCGGACGACCCTGCCGGGCCGGCCGGGCCGGAGACACAGGCCGGGCCCCCGGTCTACGCCCGCCTGCCGTCCAAGGTGCGGGACGACGACGTCCGTCCGGCGCTGCCGGGTCAGATCGTCGACACGGTGTTCTTCGCCCTGGCCACCCTCTCGGCCGGATGGTTGGGCTGGCGACTGTTGGACGAGGTGTGGCGCCACACGTGGTGGCACCTGTTCCTGCTGATCCCGTTCTGGGCGCTCGTGGCCTATCTGGTCCTGCCCCGCCTGCAGACCATGATCACCTCGGTCTACGTGCCCGGGTACTTCATCGCCCGCACCCGGACGTCAGACGGTCTGCTGGGGGACCCGGTCAACCTGGCCGTCGACGGCACGGCCCGGCAGATCCACGAGGCCATGACGGCCTGTGGTTGGGTGCTGGCCGACGACGTCACGGTCCGCTCGTCCTGGGGCATCATCCTGTCCTCGGTGCTGCGGCGGTCCTACCCCTCGGCGCCGGTGAGCCCCCTGCGGCTCTTCGGCCGGAGGCAGTGCCTGGCATACCAACAGGAGGTGGAGGGCAACGCGGCGCAGCGACATCACGTCCGGTTCTGGCGGTGCCCCGACGGCTGGCTGCTGCCCGGCGGCCATCGCGTGCAGTGGCTCGGGGCGGGAACCTACGACAGGGCGGTGGGGCTGTCGCTGTTCACCCTGCAGGTGACCCACAAGATCGACGCGGACATCGACGTGGAGCGCGACTACATCGTGGCCTCGATCCGGTACCACGTCCCCGCCGCGGAGGTCCGCGTACTCGAGAACTTCTCGGCCGGGTATCACTCCCGGAACGGCGGGGGCGACGCGATCCGCACGGACGGCGACCTGCCGGTGGTGGACCTGCGGGCCG
>NZ_JAALDV010000213.1:0-9343 GCF_014145045.1 Dietzia sp. DQ12-76 | reverse complement strand
GGGGCAGCTGGTGCCCGTGGACTCGGAGCACTCGGCCATGGCGCAGTGCCTGCGCTCGGGCACGGCGGACGAGGTCGCGGGACTGGTGCTCACCGCGTCCGGAGGCCCGTTCCGGGGCAGGACGCGCGCGCAGCTCGCGGACGTCACCGCGGAGCAGGCGCTGCAGCACCCCACCTGGGCGATGGGGCGGATGATCACGCTCAACTCGGCCACCCTGGTCAACAAGGCTCTCGAGCTCATCGAGGCGCATCTGCTGTTCGGGGTGCCCTACGACAAGATCGAGGTGACCGTCCACCCGCAGTCGGTGGTGCATTCGGCCGTGACCTTCGTCGACGGTGCCACGATCGCCAAGGCCTCTCCTCCCTCGATGAAGTTGCCCATCGCGCTGTCCCTCGGGTGGCCGGACCGGATCCCCGGGGCCACGACCCCCCTGGATTTCTCCGCCTCACACACCTGGACGTTCGAGCCCGTGGACGAGCAGACGTTCCCGGCGATCTCCGTGGCCCGCGCGGCGGGATCGGCGGGGGGCCTGCGGACGGCGGTGTTCAACGCCGCCAACGAGGAGGCCGCGCCGGCCTTCCTCGACGGCCGGATCGGCTTCACCGAGATCGTCGACGTGGTGGCGGAGACGGTCGGGGCGGCGGACGAGTGGTCATCCGATCCCCGGGATCTGGACGACGTGACGGCGGCGGAATCCTGGGCGCGGCGGCACGCCGCCGCCCTCGTCGCGGGTCGGGAGGGCTGAGCCGTGATGGTCCTCGGGATCGTGCTCTTCGCACTAGGGATCATGGTGTCGATCGTGCTCCACGAGTACGGGCACATGAGGGTGGCGCAGTGGTCGGGCATGAAGGTCCGTCGATTCTTCGTCGGTTTCGGGCCGACGCTGTGGTCCGTGCGCCGTGGCGGGATCGAGTACGGCCTCAAGGCGGTCCCGCTGGGCGGGTTCTGCGACATCGCCGGGATGACCGCGTACGACGAACTCGCGCCGGAGGACGAACCGAAGGCCATGTGGCGTCAGGCCTGGTGGAAGCGTGTGGCGGTCCTGCTGGCCGGCCCCGTCATGAACATCGTCCTGGCGATCGCGCTCTTCTACACGGTGGCCCTGGGGTGGGGTCTGGTCAACAGGGACGTCCAGCCGATCCCGACCGACCGGGTCGCTGCGGTGGTGGGCGACACCTGCGCGGCGGCGGATCGGTGCGGGGTCGGGGTCGGCCCCGCGGGTGAGGCGGGGATCCTGCCCGGCGACCGGATCACATCCGTGGACGGGCAGCCCGTGAACAGTTGGTCCGACCTGTCCGAGGTGGTCTCCGCGCGTCCCGGCCAGACCGTGCCGGTGACGGTGGACAGGGCGGGGGACACACTGACGACGACGGCGAGCCTGACCTCGTCCTCCGAGGGCGGGCAGGCGAGGGGGGCACTGGGAGTCCGGCTGTCCGAGGACGGGATCCCGCGGGAGATCCTCGACGACCCCGCCTATCAGTCGGTCCACACCTACGATGCGCTCGGAGCCATCCCGGCGACCTTCGTCTTCACCGGGGAGATGATCGAGGCCACGATCGACGGGCTCATCTCGTTCCCGTCCAAGATCCCGGCGGTGGCGGCGTCGATCTTCGGTGCCGAGCGGGCCGAGGACTCGCCCGTCTCGGTCGTCGGCGCGAGCCACATCGGCGGCCAGGCGGCAGAACAGGGTGCCTGGTGGCTCTTCCTGCTCTTCCTCGCCGGGCTGAACCTGTTCCTCGGGGCGTTCAACCTCGTCCCGCTCACCCCGTTCGACGGTGGGCACATCGCGGTGGTGTTCTACGAGAAGATCCGGGACGCACTGAGACGACTCCGCGGTCTGGCGCCGGGCGGGCCGGCCGACTACGAGAAGCTCGCGCCGCTGACGATCGGCGTGTTCGTGCTGCTGATCGGCGTGTCCGCCATCGTCATCACGGCGGACTTCGTCAACCCCATACTGCTGACGGGATGAGCGCGCGGACTCCTGCCCTCGCCCCCGCGCCCCGGAACGCGGATAATGGCGGACGCCGATCAGCGAGCACCCGGCTGGCAACCCTACGGAAGGCCCTGTTGTGAACGACTCCTCCTCCATCCCCGTCGGTCTGGGCATGCCAGACGGTCCGCCGCCGGTCCTCGCACCGCGCCGCAGGACGCGTCAACTGGCCGTGGGCCCGGTCGGTGTGGGCAGCGATCATCCGGTGTCGGTCCAGTCCATGACCACCACCAAGACCCACGACGTCAACGCCACGCTCCAACAGATCGCCGAGCTCACGGCGTCGGGCTGTGACATCGTGCGCGTGGCCTGTCCCCGCCAGGAGGACGCCGACGCCCTGTCGACGATCGCCCGCAAGTCGCCGATCCCCGTCATCGCGGACATCCATTTCCAGCCCAAGTACATCTTCGCCGCGATCGACGCGGGGTGCGCGGCGGTGCGGGTCAACCCGGGAAACATCAAGGAGTTCGACGGGCGGGTCGCGGAGGTCGCGAAGGCGGCCGGTGCGGCCGGTATCCCCATCCGGATCGGGGTGAACGCGGGGTCCCTCGACCCACGACTGCTCGCCAAGTACGGCAAGGCCACCCCGGAGGCGCTCGTGGAATCCGCGCTGTGGGAGGCGTCCCTCTTCGAGGAGCACGGGTTCGGGGACATCAAGATCTCGGTCAAGCACAACGATCCCGTGATCATGGTGGAGGCCTACCGTCAGCTCGCGTCGAAGAGCGACTACCCGCTCCACCTCGGGGTCACCGAGGCCGGGCCCGCGTTCCAGGGCACCATCAAGTCCGCGGTCGCGTTCGGGGCCCTGCTGTCGGAGGGGATCGGCGACACCATCCGGGTCTCCCTCTCCGCGCCGCCGGTCGAGGAGATCAAGGTCGGCTCGCAGATCCTGCAGTCCCTGAACCTGCGTCCCCGCAAGCTCGAGATCGTCTCGTGCCCGTCGTGCGGGCGTGCCCAGGTGGACGTCTACAAGCTCGCCGACGAGGTCACCGCGGGTCTCGAGGGCATGACCGTCCCGCTGCGGGTCGCGGTCATGGGGTGCGTGGTCAACGGACCTGGTGAGGCGCGTGAGGCGGATCTGGGTGTGGCCTCGGGTAACGGGAAGGGCCAGATCTTCGTCAAGGGCGAGGTCATCAAGACCGTCCCGGAGGCGATGATCGTCGAGACGCTTATCGAGGAGGCCATGCGGATCGCGGAGGAGATGGGCGAACCCGTCGGGGAGGCCGCCGTCGGCCAGGGCCCCCAGGTCAAGGTCACGCGATAGGCCATGACCGACACGGCCGCGCCTGCGGCAGCGACCGACGGATGCCGCGGGGTGGGGCCCGGAGAGGCCCGGGCACTCCTCGCGGTCCTCGAGTCCGACCCGCTGGTGTCGTGTCCCGCTGCGGAGAAGTTCGCCACCTCCGGTGCGGTCCCCGGGCCGGAGGGCAGGTTCCTCACCCTGGGTGGCCCCGAGAGGTCGTTGGTGTTCGTGGGGAGCTCGGTCCTGCCCCTGCGCGGTGACGCGCACGATCACCGCGCGCTCGGAGTCGCCGTGGCGGGCCTGGGTGTCGGTCCGATGTCCGTCCACGGGCGGAGGGAACAGGTCTCCGCACTGTGGGACGCTCTCGGCGCCTGCTGGGGTCCCCACCGGGAGTATCGGGACTCGCAGCACCTCATGTCCCTGCGCCGCCCGGTGGACCGGGCCCTCGTCCTCGGCGGTGTCCGGGCCGCGACCCTGGTCGAGTTCGAATCGGTCCTCGCCGCCGCTGCGGCGATGTACCGCGAGGAGCTGGGCTCCGATCCGTTCGCGGTGGGTTCCGGGATCCCGTTCCGGCGTCGGGTCGCGCGTTCCCTGGCCAGGGGCAGGACATGGATCGGGGTCGACGACGGTGAGGTGTTCTTCAAGGCCGACGTCGCCGCGGTCTCGTCGTGGTCGGCGCAGATCCAGGGGGTCTGGGTCCGACCCGAGCGGAGGGGGGCAGGGCTCGGAACCGGTGGCATCGCCGCGGTGTGTTCCGCCCTCCAGGCCCGCCGGTTGACTCCGTCGCTCGTGGTCAACGGATCCAACACCGCCGCCCGAGCGACCTACCGCCGGGTCGGGATGACCGACGCCGTCGACTACGCGACCGTCCTGCTGTGACCTCCCGGACCGGTCCGGTCGCGCGAGCGGCCCTATCCTGGAGACCATGACGACCCCCACCCGCCATCCCCTCGTCCCCGGTGACCCCACCCCGATCCGGACGGTGCCCGAGTCGATCCCACGGCCGGAGTACGTCTGGCGCGACCGCGTCGACGAGGCCAACGGTGAGCCGTGGGTGCAGACCCCCGAGGTGATCGAGTCGATGCGCACCGCGTGCACCATAGCGGCCGACGCCCTCGCCGTGGCCGGGCGAGCTGTGGCGCCCGGCGTCACGACCGACGAGATCGACCGGATCGCCCACGAGTACATGTGCGATCACGGCGCCTACCCGTCGACCCTGGGGTACAAGGGCTTCCCCAAGTCCAGCTGCGTCTCCCTCAACGAGGTGATCTGCCACGGCATCCCCGACACCACGGTGATCATGGACGGTGACATCGTCAACATCGACGTCACCGCCTACATCGACGGGGTGCACGGTGACACCAACGCCACGTTCCTGGCCGGCGACGTCTCGGAGGAGAACAGGCTGCTGGTCGAACGGACCCGGGAGGCCATGGACCGGGGGATCAGGGCCATCCGGCCCGGCCGGGAGGTCAACGTGATCGGGCGCGTCATCGAGTCCTACGCACGACGGTTCGACTACACGGTCGTCCGGGAGTTCACCGGGCACGGCGTGGGGCCCACGTTCCACAACGGCCTGGTGGTGCTCCACTACGACGACCCGTCGCGGACCGAGGTCCTCGAGCCCGGTATGACCCTGACCGTCGAGCCGATGATCTCCCTGGGTGGTCCGGGGTTCGACGTCTGGGACGACGACTGGACCGTCACCACGGCGGACAAGGCGTGGACCGCCCAGTTCGAACACACCGTGCTGGTCACTCAGGACGGCGTCGAGGTGTTGACGCTACCGAGCGGGAGCTGACCCCGCGTGGTCGGCGCGGTGGCCCCGACGTCGGCTCAGAAGCCCCGGTCCGGGAAGTCCAGACCCAACAGGGCGTTCTCGACCACCTCGGCCATCGCGGGGTGGATCCAGTACTGACGACGCGCGAGTTCGGGAACGGTGATCTCGAACTCCATGGCCTGGATGAGGATCTGGATGAGGGACGGCGCGTGGGCGCCCATGATGTGGGCGCCCAGGAGTAGTCCGGTCGCCCGGTCGGCGATGAGCTTGCAGCATCCGACCGAGTCCTCCATGGCCCAGCCGTACGCCACGTCGCCGTAGTCCTGGACCTTCACCGTGATGTCGAATCCCGCCTCCCGGGCCTCGACTTCCGTCAGACCCACCGAGGCGATCTGGGGCCAGGTGAACACCGCCCATGGCACGTGTCGGTGGTTCACGGGATGGAGGTCGTCCGGGTGCCGCAGGTTGTGCCCGACCACCCGCTGCTCGTGATTGGCCACGTGCTTGAGCTGGTACGGCGAGCTCACGTCCCCGAAGGCCCACACGCCGTCGGCCGTGGTACGGCCGTACTCGTCGACGCGGACCCGCTCGATGTCCATCTCCACCCCGGCCGCCTCGAGTCCCAGGAGATCGCCGTTCGGGATCCGGCCGGTCGCCACCAGGAGTGCGTCGCCGGAACAGGTCGACCCGTCCTCGAAGGTGACCTCGACGCCGCGCCGGTCCGCGCCGGTCGCGGTCATCGTGGTGATCTGCTGCCCGAGCCGGACGTCCCACCTCAGTCGGGCCTGGTCGGTGAACCGCTCCGCCAGTTCCCGGTCCACGTGCTTGAGCAGGACGTCCGACCGGCCGATCACGGTCACCTCGACACCGAGAGCCGAGAACACGTGGGCGAACTCACAGGCGATGAAGCCGGAGCCCTGGATCACCATCGACCTGGGGAGCTCGGGGATCCTCATGACATCGTCGCTGGTGTAGTAGGCGACGCCGGCGTCGGTGACGATCCGGGGGATCAGGGGCCGGGCCCCCGCGGCGATCACGACGGAGTCGGCCGTGATGATCTCCCCGGTCCCCGTGTCGATGGTGCGCGGACCCACGAACCTCGCGTGACCGTCATACACCGTGACGTTGTCGCACCGGTTCCGTCGGTAGTCCTCACCGCTCGAGGCGATGGGGTCGATCCGACGATCGAACACCCGCGAGACGATGTCGGGCCACCGGACACCGTCAAGGGTGGAGTCGATCCCGTACGTGCTCGAGTGGGTGATCGAGACGGCGGTGTCCGCGGCGTAGACGAACATCTTCGTGGGGATACAGCCCACGTTGAGACACGTCCCGCCGAAGGTTCCCTTCTCGCAGATCGCCACGGACTTGTCCGCGAACGACTCGTCGATCAGCGAGTTCCCGCTTCCGGTACCGATCACGACGAGGTCGAAGTGACGGGAGGGGGTCTGGGTCATTGTCGTCAGGACTCCTTGGTGTGGGGTGCGAGGATCTGGTCCAACCAGTCGCCGAGGTGTCCGAAGACCACCTCGAGCACGTCCGCGCGGGAGAGGAACACGTCGTGTCGGGCGCCGTCGACGGGGATGTCCGTGACCCGGTCCGAGACACGGTCGGCGAACCGCTCCATCGACCGCACGTCCAGGATCAGGTCGGTGTCGACGTCGGGCGGCCCGTCCCCGCGGTGGGTGCCCACGGAGGAGGCCGTGGACCGCAGCAGGAGGACGGGCAGAGGGAGGTCGACCCCGGCCTGCAGGCGCTTCTGCGCGCGGCGGACGGCCGCGAGCCAGCCGGCCCGGACCCCCACCCCGCCCGGGGGTTTGAGCTCGGTGTCGAAGTGGAAGTCCCCGTCATGATCGATGTGGGTGCTCACCACGTACCGGTCCGAGGTCTTCAGCGGGAGCCGGTAGTAGGGCCTGGCGGAACCGAGGGCACGGATGACCGGGTCCACCAGCCGGCGCGCGCGGTCGGGCAGGTCGAGCTGGAACCAGGGAGAGTTCAGGACCAGCCCGACGACGGGATCCAGTGCGCCCCTGTCGCGGCGGCGGGCGAGCCACAACGGCACCACGAGCCCTCCGGTCGAGTGCGCGGCCACGAGGACAGGCAGACCCGGGTGGTCGGCGGTGATCACGTCGAGCGACCGGTCGAGTTCCTCGTCGTATCTCTCCAGGTCGGTGATGAAGTGCGGCGTCAGTCCGTCCCGCCTGGAGCGGCCGCACTTGCGCAGGTCCACCCCGTAGGTGGCGATCCCCCGATCGGCGAGGAACTCGGCGAGATGGGTGTGGAAGAAGTAGTCGGACAGTCCGTGGACCACCAGCAGCGCCGCGACCGGCTGATCCGGTGAGTCCTCGTGCCGGACCAGGGTGGCGGAGATGGGTCCCTCACCGTCCGGATCGGTCCCGAGTGGCAGCTCGAGACGACGGTAGGACGGCCCCAGCAGGTCCGGGATCCACCGCGCATCGGATCCGGTGGGGGCGACGGCATCGGGGGAGGGCGGAGACACGACGACCACCCTAGTCCGGTGTGCCGAGGGGGAGGTCCGGTGAGTAGTCTTGGGACCCGGTGGACGCGGGGTCCCAGGACGGGCCCGTGACGTGTCCGATTCGGGTCCACGACCAAATAGCGAGGGTAGCCGGTGACTTCAGACCAGGTGGCAAAGCACGGAACGACTGATGTGGCGCTCATCGGCGCGGGCACCATGAGCGCGACGCTCGGTGCTCTCCTGCGTCGCCTCCAGCCCGACTGGCAGATCGAGATCTTCGAGCGCCTCGAGGGCCCCGCGCTGGAGTCGTCCGATGCGTGGAACAACGCCGGGACCGGCCACTCCGCGCTCTGCGAACTCAACTACTCGCCCAAGACCGCCGACGGCGACGTGGACATCACCAAGGCCGTGAGCGTCAACGAGAAGTTCCAGGTCTCCCGGCAGTTCTGGTCCTATGCCGTGGAGAACACGATCCTCGGTGACCCGACGGAGTGGATCCGCCCGGTCCCGCACATGAGTTTCGTCTCCGGCGAGGCCGGCCAGGCGTACCTGCAGAAGCGGTACGACAGGCTCGCGGGTCACCCCCTGTTCCCCGGGATGGGCCACACCACCGACTTCGGGGAGCTCGAGCGTCGTGTTCCCCTCATGGCCCGGGGCCGCTCCCCGGAGCAGCCCTTCGCCCTCAGCTACTTCGACAACGGCACCGATGTGAACTTCGGTGCTCTCACCCGTCAGTTCGTGAAGTACCTGACCAGGACCGGCACCGAGGTCCACTACCAGAACCAGGTCAAGGACCTCGAGCGCAACACCGACGGGACCTGGCGGCTGACCGTTGCCAACCGCCACACCGGGGACGAGCGCACGGTGGACGCGAAGTTCGTCTTCGTGGGAGCGGGCGGCGGGGCCCTGCACCTCCTGCAGAAGTCGGGTATCCCGGAGATCAAGGGCATCGGCGGGTTCCCCGTCGGAGGCCAGTGGCTCCGCTGCACCAATCCCGACCTCATCGACCAGCACCAGGCCAAGGTCTACAGCCAGGCGTCGGTCGGTGCGCCACCGATGTCGGTGCCGCACCTCGACACCCGTGTCATCGACGGCAAGAAGGGGCTGCTCTTCGGCCCGTTCGCCGGATGGACCCCGAAGTTCCTCAAGATGGGCAGTTTCCTGGACCTGCCCTCGAGCGTCCGGCCGGGGAACCTGTTGCCCATGGCCAACATCGGCCTCACCGAGATGGGCCTGGTCAAGTACCTCATCACCGAGCTGGCCAAGAACCACGGCGCGCGTGTCGACGCACTCCGCGATTTCGTGCCGTCCGCGCAGGACGGGGAGTGGGAGAAGGTCGTCGCCGGGCAACGCGTCCAGGTGATCAAGCCCAACGGTCGCGGTGGCACGCTCGAGTTCGGGACCGCGGTGGTCAACGCGGCCGACGGGTCGATCGCCGGTCTGCTGGGTGCTTCCCCCGGTGCCTCGACCGCGGTCGACGCGATGGTCGATGTGCTCCGCCGCTGTTTCCCGAGCCGGTTCGCCGACTGGAAGCCCGCGCTCGAGGAGATGATCCCGTCCCTCGGGCGCGACCTGGCCGCCGAACCGGGTCTGTTCGCCGAGCAGTTCGAGCGGTCGACCCGCACACTCAAGCTCGACCAGAAGGTCTGAGCGCGGGCCGGACCCGCCACGAACGACCCCGCCATCCCCCGGTCGCCGCGTCACCGCGGCCGGGGGATGGCCTGTTCGGGGCCCCGGGGGCGGGGCGGTCCCGGCCACCGGTGGCGGATAGGATCGGCGGCATGATCCGGCCCGTGAACCCGTACCCTGTCGGCCTGGACCTCGAAGGCCGCCGGGTCGTGGTGATCGGCG
>NZ_JAALDV010000212.1:0-3054 GCF_014145045.1 Dietzia sp. DQ12-76 | reverse complement strand
CGGCCCCCGTGCCGGCCCCGGGTGGCGAGGTCGCGACACTCGCGCCGGTCCCCGGCCCGCTCTACTGACGACACGACCTGCGAAAGGCCCCTCGATGACCGATCGACGCAATCCGGGACAGGGCCCGCGGGTCCCTTCGGGGGCATCTCGCGGCGGCCGCTCGGACGACGGTCGGCCGCCCACCCGGTCCGGCAGGGTCCTCACCGCCGACTCGACGGACCGGCGGTTCACGTGGATGCGCTCAGCTTTCGCCGTCATCATGGTGATAGCGCTGGTCAAGCTGCTGTGGGTCCAGACGATCGGCGGCACCGAGCTCGCGGCACGCGCGGAGAGCCAACGACAGGTCCACCAGGTGCTCCCCGCCACCCGCGGCGCGATCGTCGATGTCCACGGCGACCCGATCGCGTTCACCCGCGAGGCCCGGGACCTGTCCATCCAGCCGCTGGTCGAGCAACGCAACGCCGAAGCGCGCAGGGAACTGAACCGCACCAACCCCACCTGGGACGAGCTGGTCGAGCAGATCGCTGACGAGTTCGAGTCCGTGCTGGGGGAGAAGATCGACCGGTCGGAGATCGAGGCCAAACTCACCTCCGAGGGTGGTTTCACCTACCTCGTCCGCAACGTGGACGTGACCCAGGCCAATGCCATCACCAGGAAGTTTCCGATGATCGGTGCGGAACGGGTGGACATCCGCGAGTACCCGGGCGGAGCCCTCGCGGCAAACGTGGTGGGAGCCACGTCGAAGAGCGACGACGGGAAGCTCATCGGTCTACAGGGCATCGAGGCGTCCTTCAACGACGAGCTCGACGGTGAGGACGGCCGCCAGACCTTCGACCGTGCCCAGGACGACACGGTGATCCCGGGGACCCTGCGGAACGTCTCGGCCCCACGAGACGGTGACACGATCCGTCTGACGCTCGACGCGGACCTGCAGTGGCACGTCCAGAAGGCCGTGCAGTCCGCCAAGGACTCCTCGGGTGCGCAGAGCGCGTCGGCGGTCGTGCTGGACTCCGAGACCGGAGAGGTCCGCGCGATGGCCAACGACAACACCTTCAACCCCGCGGTGGGCATCGGCGCCGAGCTCGAGCGCGGGGCGGACCTCGGCAACCCGGCGATCACCTCGCCCTTCGAGCCCGGCTCGGTGCAGAAGATCATCACCGCCGCCGCGGCGATCGAGGCCGGACTGACCGACCCGGGTGAGGTCCATTCGGTGGACGGGAGCATCAGCATGGAGGGGGTGACCGTCTCCGATGCGTGGCAGCACGGGCCGACGCCCTACACGACCACGGGAATCTTCGGGAAGTCCTCGAACGTCGGGACTCTCATGCTGGCGCAGCGCGTCGGCAAGGAATCGTATTCTGAGTACCTGCGGAAATTCGGGCTGGGTCAGCGGTCGGGCATCGAACTCGCCGGCGAGTCTGACGGTCTGGTACCCGACCTGCAGAACTGGCAGGGTGGAACCTTTGCCAATCTGCCCATCGGGCAGGGGTTGTCGATGACCACCCTTCAGATGGCGGGCATCTACCAGGCCATCGCCAACGACGGGGTCCGGGTGCCGCCACGGATCGTCGCCGAGCGGGTGGACCCGGACGGTGAGGTCCACGAGGCCGATCGACCGGAAGGAGAGCGGGTGGTCAGCGAGCAGACCGCTCGCACAGTGCGTGACATGTTCCGCTCGGTCGTCCAGTCCGGCCCGGGGGCACAGGCGGGAACCGGCCCCCAGGCCGCGGTGGCGGGGTACCAGATCAGCGGAAAGACCGGCACCGCCCAGCAGATCGACCCCTCGTGCGCCTGCTACTCCAACTCGCGGTACTGGATCACCTTCTCGGGCATCCTGCCCGCCGACGATCCGAGGTACGTGATCTCGATCATGCTCGACGCTCCACAGCGCGGCACTCTCGGCGCATCCGCCGCGCCCCTCTTCCACGACATCGCCTCGTGGCTGGTCAACCGGGACAACATCCCGCCGTCCGCCCCCGCGGCGGACCTGATCCTGCAGGCGCAGTGACGCGCGACCGGCAAGGTAGCGTGTAGCGGGTTCACGAGGGGTCACGGAGAACGAGAGGCGGGTCGAGGACAGGCGATGACGACAGCAGCACAGCTGGCTGACGCGGTGCAGGCGAGCCTCCTCGGTGACAGGGCGGCAGCCGACGCGGAGCTGACCGGCGCCACCATCCGGGCCCAAGACGCGGGAACCGGCACGCTCTTCGCCGCGCTGCCCGGGTCGAGGATCCACGGCGCCTCTTTCTGCGCGACGGCGGTCGAGGCGGGCGCGTCGGCCGTACTCACCGACACCGAGGGCCTGGAGTTGATGGGTCCCGTGGCCGACCGCGTCCCGGTGCTGGTGCACCCGCGACCCCGGTCCGTTCTGGGCGAGGTGGCGGCGGCCGTCGTCGGTGACCCCTCTGCTGACCTGGACGTCGTGGGGATCACCGGGACGTCCGGCAAGACGACGACGACCTATCTCGTGGAGGCGGCGCTCGAGGGCTGTGGCCTCGTGGCGGGACTCATCGGCACCACTGGCAGCAGGGTGGGCGGACGGCACCTGCCGAGCAGTCTCACGACTCCTGAAGCGCCCGAATTCCAGTCGCTGCTGAGTGAGATGCGAGCCGGGGGTGCCCGCGCCGTCGCCGCAGAGGTCTCCAGCCATGCGTTGCGGCTCGGTCGGGTGGACGGGACACGGTTCGCCGTCGGCGCCTTCCTCAATCTCTCCCAGGATCATCTCGACTTCCACCCGAGCATGGAGGACTACTTCCGGGCCAAAGCCCGGTTGTTCGACTCCGACGCCGACCCGGGTTCCGCGGTGCGGCCCGCCGAGCGGGCCGTGATCGTCGTCGACGACGACTGGGGGAGACGACTGCTGGCGGCCCGACCGGACGCGGTGACCGTCTCGGCCGATCCCCGCGGGTCCGCCGACTGGACGGCGGGCGAGGCGTTGACCACCGACGACGATCGGCAGGCGTTCGCCGCGTGGGGGCCGCACGGGGTGACCGTGGAGGTCGATCTACCGCTCCTCGGCCGGTTCAACGTGACCAATGCGCTCGTCGCACTCGC
>NZ_JAALDV010000211.1:0-11371 GCF_014145045.1 Dietzia sp. DQ12-76 | reverse complement strand
GGCAACCCCGTGGCCGGTGCCGCGGAGGCCTTCGCGATCGCCCGCGAGGCCGGTCTGGGTGTCGTGCCGCACGCCGGCGAGCTGGCCGGTCCGGAGGAGGTGAGATCCGCACTCGGCCTGGGCGTCGACCGGATCCAGCACGGCGTCCGGGCGGTCGAGGACCCCCGGGTGGTGGAGGAGCTCGCCGCGAGCGGGGTCTGCCTGGACGTCTGCCCGAGCTCGAACGTCATCCTGGGCGTGTATCCCACACTCGCCGAGCACCCGCTGCCCACACTTCTGGACGCCGGGGTGCGCTGCTCGATCGGCGCCGACGACCCGTTGCTGTTCGGAGTCGACGTGGTGGACGAGTACGTCCTGGCGCACGAGCAGATGGGCATACCGGAGGCGGGCCTCGCGGGGTGCGCACGGGCGTCGATCGACTCGTCCTTCGCTCCCGCCGATCTCAAGCTCGACGCCCTGGCACGGGTGGACAGCTGGGAACGCGAGGCCGGACAGCTGCCCGGGTGACCCCGACCACGGTCACGGTGGGTGCTCGTCAATGCCGCTCAGGCGCCGCGGCGGATGCGGTCGGCCGCGAGGATCATCGGCACCTGCAAGGGCAGGCGACCCCACGCGATCACCTGGTACGGCCACACGGGCTTGCGACGCCACGCGCGCACCATCTGGACGTTCCCGGGGAGCACCCCCACGAACAGGGCCATTGCCGCCGCCCCGCCCACGGCCCGCGTCCGCGGCACGGCCAGCAGCGCCGCCACCGCCATCTCGGCCACGCCTGACCCGTAGGTCCAGGCCCGGGCGCGTCCGGGCAGCTCCGGAGGGATCAGCCCGTCGAAGGGGCGGGGTGCCACGAAGTGCAGCGCGCCCATCGCCCCCAGCGCGGCGGGCATGGACCAGTACCGGACGGCGCGTGCCGTGTCGTTTCCCATTCGCCCGAGACTACGGCCCCCCGCGAGGGGCCGGCGGTCGACGGCGCGTCCTCAGCGGACGTTCGGCAGGACCCGCTCCCCCATCAACCGCAGCGACTCCCACGCGGCGGCGACGGGCATCCCGCCACACAGCGGGTGGCTCGTGATCAGACGCAGGTCGCGCGTGCGGACACGGTCGACGAGCTCGTCAGGCGTGGCCACCAGGTACACCCCCTCGGCGCGCAACTCACCCACCGAGCGGGCGTCGGAGTGCACGAACGACCCTCGACCGGGCCCCGTCTGCCAGGCCCGGTAGGCCTCGGCATCGGCGAGGAGGTACCCGCCGTAGCGGTCCCAGAAGTCGTCGGGATTCTCTGCGCAGAACACCGCGGCGGGGCCGGGAACGGGGGCCACCACGAGCCCGGGTTCGTGCCCGTTCGCGCGGCACTCGGCGCGGTAGAGCTCGGTGAGCGCGGGATCGTCGAGCTGTGGTTGGTAGTGCATGCCGAGCCGTCCCGCCCGCCTGGCGGCCGCGCCGCCGCCACCGAGGAAGACCAGCGGGTACGGGGACGAGAACGGCTGCGGTGTCACCACGGCGCGACGCGAACCGTCGACCGGATCGTCTCCGACGGGCTCCCCCGCCCACGCCGCGAGCATGGTCTCCAACTGCCGTTCGAGGCGGGCACCCCGCCCCTTCCAGTCCCGGGAGTGCATCGCGTACTCGACCGGCCGGTACCCGACGCCGAAGGTGAAGCTCACCCGCCCGGATGCCACGTGGTCGAGGACGGCGATGTCCTCCGCCAGCCGGACCGGATCGTACAGGGGCGCGACGAGGGCCCACACCGCGATCTGGATCCGTTCGGTCACCGCGGCGACCGCCGCCGCCGCGACGAGCGGCGAGGGGAGATAGCCGTCCTCCGACCCGTGGTGTTCGGAGAGGTTGACGGCGTCGTGGCCCGTCTCCTCCGCGTACCGGGCCATGTCGAGGGCGGCGCGGTAGCGGTCCCGCCGCTCGGCCGCGTCCGCGCCGCGCGCGCGGAAGTCGAAGCGGGTGACGACATAGACCATCAGGCGGGGTCCATCAAGAGGTGGTCCATCAGGACGCGGTGCCCGCGCGGGCGTCGGCGAGCACCGAGTAGGACGTGCCTCGTTCCTCCCGTTCCCACCAGGTGTCGTCGCGGCCGCTGGTGCCGCCGACGCCGTCCTGGATCAGTTCGCGCTTGAGGATCTTGTTGGTCGCGGTGGTGGGCAGGGCGTCGGAGAGCCGGACCCATCGCGGCCACGCCTTGGGTGAGAGATCCGGCTGGGCCGCCAGGAACTCCTCGAGACCGGCGGGGTCGAGTTCGCCGTCGTGGCGGACCACCACGGCCGCGGCGAGCTGGTCGCCGACGCCGCGGGGGTCGGGCAGTCCGTACACCGCCGCCCGGGAGACCGCGGGATGGCGGAGGACGATCTCCTCGACGATGCCGGCCGCCATGTTCTCCCCGTCGACCCGCAGCCAGTCGCCGCTGCGACCGGCCATGTACACGTTGCCGTCCGCGTCCCGGTACGCCAGGTCGCCCGACCAGTACATACCGTCCCGCATCCGCTCCGAGGTGGCCTGCTCGTTGTTGTAGTAGCCGGCGAAGAAGCCCGCCCCCTCGGTGTTGACCAGCTCGCCCACACACTCGTCGAGATTGGCCACCGCCCCGGTGTCGTCGAACACCGCCCGTGGGCACTCGGTCCCCGTCACCGGGTCGTACACCGCGACACCGGGGAACGGCTCGCCGATCGACTCGAGCGGTGAGTTCTCGGTCCGGACCACGATGATCGCCAGTTCGGTGGAGCCGTAGGCATCCCTGACGGTGCAGCCGAAGCGCTCGGCGAACGCGGGGATGTCCTTGGCCGCCGCCTCGTTCCCGAAGGCCGCACGGAGGGTGGTCTCGGCGTCGTCGGGGCGGGGCGGGGTGTCGAGGATGTAGGCGAGCGGCTTGCCCACGTAGTTCATGTAGGTGACGCCGTACCTGCGGATGTCGTCCCCGAAGCGGGTCGCGCTGAAGCGGCGGGCCAGCGCCATGGTGGCGCCCACGGCGATCGCGGGCGAGAAGCCTCCCATGATGGCGTTGGAGTGGAACAGGGGCATGGACAGGTACAGCACGTCATCGGCGGTGAGCTCGAACGACGGCGCGAGCGCCTCCCCCGACATGGTGACCGTGAAGTTCCCCACCCGGACCGCTTTCGGGTCGCCGGAGGTCCCCGAGGTGAAGATGAGCATGAACGGGTCGCCGGCATCGACCGCCGGGGGATCGGGCGGAGGCTCCGAGGCGGCGACGGTGGCCGCCCACTCGTCCGAATCCGTGTCGATGACCGTGACGTCCCCCAGGTCCAGTCCGTCGAGCAGGGGTGCGAGGTGGGAGTCGGTGAGCAGGATCTGGCAGTCCGCACGCCTGATGTCGCGCGCCAGCCCTTCGCCGCGCCGGGTCGCGTTGATGCCGGCGACGACGATGCCGCCGAGAGCGCCGGCGGCGAGGGCGTAGAGCATCTCCGGGGTGTTCTCGAGGAGGGTGCCCACATGCCGGGGCCGGGTGTCGTCGAGCATCGCGTCCAGGGCACCGGCGCGGCGGTCGGCTGCGGAGACGTACACGCGCCAGCTGACGGTGAGGTCCTCGTAGCGGATCGCCGGGGAGTCGGAATCGGCGTGACGGCGGAGTTGTTCGCGAACGGTGTCGGCCATGGGGGTCCTCGGGAGAGCGGAGATGTGTGACCCAGATCATAGCGAGGCCGGCTGACACTCGTCAGGAAAGTCCGATCGTCGATCGCCCCGCGACGCCCGTCCCTCTCCTGTCCGCCCGGAACTGCCTGGCCGTGACCCCCCACCACCGGCGGGCGTACTGACTGAACGTCGTCACGTCGTCCAGCGCCAGGGCCGAGGCGATCTGATAGAGGGGGATCTCGGTCGTGGCAAGCAGCCGAGCGGCCACGTCTCGGCGCGCCTCGTCCCGGATCGCGGAGAACGAGGTGCCCTCCCCGGTGAGGTGCCGCTGCAGGGTCCGCGGGGACACCGAGAGGAGCCCGGCGACGTCGCCGAGGGTCGAGGTCCCGGTGTCGAGGGACCGCAGCAGCAGTGCCCTGGTCCGCTCGGTGTAGGTCTGGTCGCGCGCGGGGCCGTGTTGGTCCAGGTAGCTCAGGGCGAGCTCATGGGCCACCAGGTCGCCGCCGGTGATCTCCCGACCGAGGAGCACGGCGGGGACGCGCAGCATCGCGGACGCCGCGAAGGGCCTGGCCGGGGCGGCGAAGAGCTCCCGATAGCGGCCCGGTGCGGTGTTGAGCGCGTTCGGCAACTCGACCGACAGCAGTCCGTATTCTCCCCCGAGGAGCGCGAGCATGGACCGGTGCAGGAACAGCAGGACCATGTCGACCGCCTGGGGCGGCAGGGCGACCGCGTCGTCGCGGTAGCCGAACCGCACCCCCAACACGCCGGGGTCCCCCTCCGGATCGGAGACCACGGTGATCTCGAGTGAGCGGGCGTGGAAGAACAGGTACTTGGAGGTCATCTCCAACGCCCGGGTGGTGGTCGGCGCGTGTCGGATGGCGGCGGCCACGGGTCCGAGCAGACCCAGATCCTGGCGCAACGCCACCCGCAGGCCGAAATCGGGACAGCGCAGTTCCACCGCCGCGGTCTCGAGGAGGAGCCCGATGGCGAGATCCTGCACGAGGATCTCGTCACTGTCCAGGGCGCCGGCCGGCAAGCCACAGCGCAGCGTCAGGTCGTCGGCGTCGCCTCCGAGCTCGTCGATCACCGTCCGGACGCCCCGCAGGCCCGCAGATCGCACATATGCCACAGCGAACACTGTCCGCCAGTTGGCGCGATAGAGCAACCTCTTGGCGCTTTACGGCAACTTGTCGAGCAAGATCGGGGCTATCGTCCTTTCCATGACAGTCTCAGCTGACCGCCGCCCCCCGGCCGGCGCACCCGAGAACCCGCTGGATCTCCTCATCGTCGGCGCCGGCATCTCCGGCATCGACCTGGCGCACCACGTCCGCAGCGCCTTCCCCCACTGGTCGTGGGAGGTCCACGACGCCCAGGACGACCTGGGCGGGACGTGGCACACGTTCCACTACCCGGGCATCCGCTCGGATTCGGACATGGCCACGTTCGGTTTCCCGTTCCGCCCCTGGCCGCACTCCTCGACCCTCGGCCAGGGCGAGGAGATCAAGGAGTACATCCGGGACACCGCCCGGGAGTGCGGCGTCCTCGACCGCCTCCATCTGCGCTCCTGGATCCGGAACGCCGACTGGGACGGCGAGAAGGGTCTGTGGAGGGTCACGAGCGTCCGGACCGAGAACGGGACGACCACTGAGCGCACGGTGTGGACCCGCCGACTGCACTTCGGCTCCGGGTACTACTCCCACTCGGCCGGCTTCCGACCCGACTTCCCGGGGGAGGAGGCGTTCGCCGGCGAGATCATCCACCCCCAGCACTGGCCTGAGAGCGTCGACTACGCCGGACGCACATTCATCGTGATCGGGTCCGGCGCCACCGCCGTCACCCTCGTTCCGGCTCTCGAGCAGCTCGGCGCCGAGGTCACCATGCTCCAGCGGACCCCGAGCTATGTCGCGCCCCTCCCCGAGAAGGACACCATCAGCGCCGTGTGGAAGCGCGTCCTGCCGACGCAGGCGGCCTACCGCGCCGCCCGGTTCACCCACGGCGCCCGTGACATGGTGCAGTACGTCGTCGCCCGGCGGTTCCCCTGGGCCTTCACGCAGGGGCTGCGGGCCCTGCAGGGCCGCTACATCTCGCGGGCACAGATCAACGAGCACTTCACACCGTCCTACAAGCCCTGGGACCAGCGGGTGTGCAAGGCCCCGGACGGGGACATCTTCCGGGCGATGCAGCGGGGCGCTCGGGTGGTGACCGGTCACATCGACACGTTCACCGAACGCGGGATCCGTCTGCAGTCCGGAGTGGAACTGGAGGCCGACGTGATCGTCTCCGCCACCGGTCTGGAACTCGAGGCGTTCGGCGGCGGGACCCTGAGCATCGACGGCCGCGAGCTCGACCTCGCCGACCTGACCACCTACCGCGGGATGATGCTCGCCGGCGTGCCCAACTTCAGCTTCACCGTGGGATACGTCAACGCCTCCTGGACCCTGCGGGCGGACATGGTCTCCCGCTACATGGTCAAGCTGTGGCGGGCCGGGGAGAAGAACGGTGAGAAGATCTACGCGCCGATCCCTCCCGAGGTGAAGGGGGACCGGCCACTGCTGGACCTCGACGCCGGGTATGTCCGACGCGGCGTGCACAAGTTCCCCCGACAGGGCACCGCCCGCCCCTGGACCTATGTGCAGAACTACCTCGCCGAGATCCCCGAGCTGACCTTCGGTGACCAGCGTCGCGACATGGCGTTCGACGCGCAGATCCCGCAGGAGGCCGTCCGATGACCCGCCGCGTCTTCATCACCGGAGCCGCCTCGGGGCTGGGTCTGGCGCTCGCCCGCGAGTACCTGGCGGCCGGCGACGAGGTCATCCTGACCGACCTGCACCCGGAGGCCCCACCCGCCGTGACCGGCCTCTCCGGCCAGTGGAGTTACCGCACGCTCGACGTGACGAACGACGACGACTGGGCGGCGGCCGCGCTCGCCGTCGACAGGTTGGACATCCTCATCAACAACGCCGGGATCGCGGTCGGTGGCCGGCTCGAGGCCACCTCCATGGACACGTGGAAGCGCATCGTGGACATCAACCTCCTCGGGGTGGTCCGGGGGTGCAGGACGATGGTCCCCACGCTCGGCCGTGGCGGGCGGGTCGTCATCACCGCCTCCGCCGCGGGTCTGGTCCACGCGCCGTCCATGGGCGCCTACAACGCGACCAAGGCGGCCGCGGTCGCACTGGCGGAGACTCTCGACGCCGAGCTCCGGCCCCGCGGCATCTCCACCTCGGTGATCTGCCCGCTGTTCTTCCGCTCGGGCCTCGCGGATTCCCTCTCCGGCGACGACCCGAAGGCGGACGAGGCGGCGCGCATGCTCCTCTCCAACACCCCCTTGACCTCGGAGAAGGTCGCCGCGAGGTCGGTCCGGGCGATCCAGGCCCGGCGGTTGGTCATCACCCCGGACGCGCTGAGCACGCTGACGTGGTACTCCAAGCGGTTCACCCGGATCCCTTTCCTGGCGGGGACGCGTCTCATCGGACGGGTGGTCGAGCGGAGGGGTTGAGCCGCTGTCCGCCGGCGGCGATCACGCCGGACGTAACCACCCCTGACGTGACGGACGAGCGGGGGCGACGCGATCGCCTCTAGTGTGGCGGGACACGCGATCAACAGCCTTTCCGCCACCCGCTCGACCCAAGGGAGATCACATGGACGTCGCCGCCGTCGCCGCCACCGCACCGGACGCGCCTCTGGAGAAGACCACGATCCGGCGTCGGGACACCGGGCCGGCCGACGTGCTCATCGAGATCGAGTACGCCGGCATCTGTCATTCCGACATCCATCACGTGCGCGGCGAATGGGGCCGGACCGCCTACCCCGTGGCGCCCGGACACGAGATCGTCGGCATCGTCCAAGAGGTCGGTTCCGAGGTCACCCGGTACGCGGTCGGCGATCGCGTCGGCGTCGGGTGCCTGGTGGGTGCCTGCCACGAGTGCTCGTCCTGCACCGCGGGCCAGGAGCAGGAGTGCGAGCGGGGGGCCATCGCGACCTACGGCTCGCCGCTGCCCGAGGGCGACCCCGAGGGTCCGGTGACGAACGGCGGCTACTCGACCCACATCGTGGTCGAGGAGCCCATGGTGGTGTCCGTCCCGGACGGCCTCGATCCGGCCTCGGCGGCGCCGCTGCTGTGTGCGGGGATCACCATGTTCTCGCCGCTGCGGCAGTGGAACGTCGGCCCGGGCACCAAGGTCGCCGTGCTCGGTATGGGAGGGCTCGGACACGTCGGCGTCAAGCTCGCCGTGGCGATGGGGGCCGAGGTGACGGTCCTGTCGCAGACGACCTCCAAGCGGGACGATTCGCTGCGCTACGGCGCCGTCGAGCACTACGCGACCGCCGGTGACGAGGGCAAGGCCACCCTGCGCGAGCTCCGCGGCACCTTCGACGTCATTCTCAACACGGTGTCCGCGAACCTGCCGATGGACCGGTTCCTCGCCCTGCTCAAGCCGCGCGGGGCACTGGTCAACATCGGGATCCCCACCGAGCCGATGTCGGTGCGGGCCGGGTCCGTGGCCGCCGGCCGCAAGATCCTGACCGGGTCCATGATCGGCGGCATCCCCGAGACCCAGGAGATGCTCGACTTCTGCGCCGAGCACGGGATCACCGCCGAGATCGAGCTCATCTCGGCGGACACGATCAACGAGGCCTACGACCGCGTGGTCCGGTCGGACGTGCACTACCGCTTCGTGATCGACGCCAAGACGTTCTGACCGACCGCAGCCCGACCCCCCGGGACGGGGACTCACCGGGGCGGGGACTCACGGGCCTGACTCACCGCGGGGCGACCCGCGCGAGCAGGTCCGCGAAGTCCTCGTCCCGCGCCTCCAGGAACCGGTGCGCCTGCTCGGCGAAGTCCGCCAGCCCGGTCAGGCGCCCCGAACTGCGGGTCGCGCACACCGCCGCGGCACCACACGCCCGGTCGAGAGCGGACGCGATCGCCGACCCCCCGGGCAGCGCGGTCGCCACCCCCGCCGCCACATGGGGGAAGGTCACCTCCACGATGCGTTCCCCGGACTCGCGGAACACCGTGACGGCAGAGGCGATCCTGTCCGCGTCCGCTCTGATCGTCCCGTCAGGCATATGCTCACCTCGTCGTCGTGGTCGAGTGGCGGTCATGAGGTACGACGTCCCCGGTTCGTCGGACGGTTCCGCCCGACCGGCTGGTTCCACCCGACCGGCCGGTCCCATCCCCGAGGAGAGCACGATGTCCCTGACCTGGACCCCCGCCATCGACCGCGCGCTCGCGGTCGCGGCCCGCTGCCACGCCGGCCAGACACGCAAGGACGACCCGACGCCTTACATCGCCCACCCCGTGGCGGTCGCGATGATCGTGTCCGACTTCACCGACGACCCGGACGTGGCGGTGGCCGCGCTGCTGCACGATGTCCTGGAGGACGTCCCGCCGTCGGTCTACTCGGCCGATGACATGACCGCCGAGTTCGGCGACCGGGTCACCGAGCTCGTCCGCGGCGTCTCGGAGGAGAAGACCGCGGGTGAGACGACCCCGCCCTGGCGGGTACGCAAGGAGGGGTACCTCGCCGCGCTCGCGGAGGACTCCGAGGAGTGCCTGCTCATCTCGGCGGCGGACAAGATCCACAATCTGCGCTCGATGGTCGCCGCCCACGAGCGACTGGGTGACGACATGTGGGGGCTCTTCAACGCCGGTCCGCAGGAGAAGCTGTGGTTCTACCGGTCGATCTCGGATGCGGTCGCCCGACGCCTCGGGGACTGCGCGGCCTCGCGGGAGCTCCGCCGGGCGGTGGACGACGTCGCGGCCCTGGCGCCGGCGGACGGCGGGAGAGCGGTCACACCGCCGGGAACTCGGCCTTGATCCGCAGCAGGGTCTTGGCCTGGGTGCGCCCCTCGAGTCCGAGCACCAGCCCGGCGGACTTGAGGCGCCGGGCGAGGTCCGAGTCCGCGGCGAACTCGGACTCGGACTCGATCGTGATCTCCACGCGCCGGCCGCCGTTGAGCAGCACCGACTGCTTGGCGGCGTCCAGTCCGGGGATGTTGGTCCAGCGGATCGGCCCGGGGTCGCGCGGCGAGGCCCCCGAACCCGAGAAGGAGTAGTCGAAGTCCGTGCTCTGGGTGCGGGTCACCTTGCCCCACCCGGCCATCGGGCCCACCCCCACGCGCGCGGCGACGGCGTTGCGGCGGGCGCTGTAGGTGGCGCACTCGATCTCGCAGGCTCCCAGGGTGTTCATCACTCTCAAGGCTTCCTCGAAGCGCTGCCGCAGGCTCCACGCGTCGTACTGGCCGAACGGCACCAGCAGCGGGCGGCCCTCTATGGGCGCCTGCACGTAGACCACCCGCGGGACCACCTCGCCCTCGACCACGTCATATCCCGACCTGACCTGCATGGGCCGCTGGATGACGTCGGTGAGCAGCCCGCGCCTGTCGGTGACCGGCGCGGTCTCGTAGAAGGACACGAGCTGACTCACTGGCGCTCACCTCACTGTTCGAGGTCGCGACGGGTGCGGGACCTGACCCCCAGCGTATCCGCCGCGGGCCGTCGACCCGGCCACCTCACCCGGCCCAGAACTCCACCATCGGCTGGGAGGAGAGCAGGACACCGCCCTCGTAGATCTCCATCCCACCGGCATCGATCGAGTAGACGACGTCGTTGTTGGACACCCACGCGTAACCCCCGGCCACCACCGGGTCGTCCACCTCGACGCCCGCGCCACCCGACGACCCGCGGTAGTAGTACCGACCGTTGTCGGGATTGACGCAGATCGAGAACGCCGCCTGGGTGGTCCGGCCGATCATCACGGCCGGGTCGCCGGCGTTGCAGCGGGCCTGCCGGTTGTCGGTCCACCCCGAGGCGTCGGCTCCCGTCGGGTATCCCGAGGACCCCTGCGGAGCCCGGGCGCCCGGCGCGGGCCGGGTGACCGTGACGGTCTCGCGCTCGGTCGGAGTGGCGTACGCCGTCTCGGTCACGGGTGGGAGCGCGGAGTCGGACAAAGGGGTCGAGGACGTCGAGGAGGTCGTCAAGGCACGACCGGAGGTCTCCCCTGTCATCCCCCCGGGTCGGAGGAGCAGGTAGGCGAGCGCGCCGAGGAGGACCAGACCCAGGACCGCCAGGATCGCGACCAGGGCGATCACCGCGCCCGACACGGAGCGCCGCGGTTCAGGCCGATAACCCTGCTGCCCCCACCTCTCGCGCGGTCCGTCGGACCCGTCATCCCAGCCATACGACATCGGACCACTCCCCCGCTACGGCCGGCCCGGATCCGGACGGCTCGTACAGTTCTGTAGGGAAGGTAGCAGGCCTCCGCGTCGCTGTCGGCCCCGTCGCGACCCGCCCCCGGGCCGAGTCCCGCGTGCTCACCCGATCGGCCACTCCCCGAGGTCCGTGAGGTCGTCGGCCTCCGCGGTGACGGCGGTGGGTTCGCAGCCGAAACCGACCACCTCCGTGCCGTCCGCCAACGTCACGCGGCCGAGCTGCATCGGCCTGGGCAACTGGTCGAGGAATGTACCGAGTGCCGCCGGGGAGACGCTCCACCTCTCGCCGAGCAGTGGAGCGCCGTCCGGATGCCGCAGGACCCCGGGCTTGGGCGGCTCGGTGGCCAGGCGGTACATCCGGTAGTCGGCGCTGGACCGCACCGGCCCGCGCCAGGCCGCGCCCCTGCTGATGAGCTGGTGTTCGAGAGGGCCCCCGCGACGGTGGGCGCCGAACACGACCAGGTCCACCGTCGGCGCCCCCGCGCTCAGCGGCCACGGAACGAACGGCTCCGCGCCGGATCTCCGTTCCCCGGACAGGGCTGCGGCGATGTCGGCCACC
>NZ_JAALDV010000210.1:0-5067 GCF_014145045.1 Dietzia sp. DQ12-76 | reverse complement strand
CGCGCCGGGCGCCGCCTCCGGGACGACCGGCGACGCGGGCGGTACCGGGGTCAGGCGCTGGTAGGGCTCGCCCTGCGCGGGACGGGGGTCGGCCTCGCCCTTGTTGGGCCACAGCGACATGGCGCGTTCGGCCTGGGCGGTGATGCTCAGCGCCGGGTTGACGCCGAGGTTCGCGGAGATCGCGGAACCGTCGACGATATGCATGGTCGGGTAGTTCCAGACCCGGTGGTAAGGGTCCACCACGCCCGATTCCGGGGAGTCGGAGATCGCGCAGCCACCCAGGAAGTGCGCGGTCATCGGCATGTTGATGATGTCACCCCAGGTTCCACCGGCCACGCCGCCGATCTTCTCGGCGATCCGGCGGGTGGCCTCGTTGCCCTTGGGGATCCACGTCGGGTTGGGCTGGCCGTGGCCCTGTCTGCTGGAGACGTAGCGGAAAGGACCGAAGCGCTTCACGAAGGTCTGGAGCGAGTTGTCCAGGTTCTGCATGACGAGCACGATCACAGTCCGCTGGCTCCACCGGCGCTTGTTGACCAGCTTGAACAGTAGCGACGGTCGGCGACGCAGCTCGTTGGCGAGCGTGCGCCAGCGGGGGCCGTCGCCGTCACCGTCGGTCAGCAGGGTCTGGAGCACGGCGATGGCGTTGGAGCCCTTGCCGTACCGGACGGGTTCGACGTGGGTGTCGGAACCGGGATGGAACGACGACGTGATGGCCACGCCCTCGGAGAAGTCCCGTTCCGGCGTGTACCTGTCCCCCATCGCCCCGAGGATCGACTCCGAGTTGGTGCGGGTCAGCCTGCCCAACGCGTTCGACAGCCGTGGCAGTGCGCCCTCGTCCTTGGCGTAGTGCAACAGATGCTGGGTGCCCCACGTCCCGGCTGCCACCACCACGTGCGAGGCGGTCACCGTTGTGATGCGCTTGCCCCTCCGGGTCCAGGCGCCGGAGCGCTCGAGCGTCACCTCCCAGGTGCCGTCTCCGCGCTCGCGCAGTCCGCTGACCGTGGTCCGGTCCAGAACGCGGGCCCCGGCGCGCTCGGCCAGCCCGAGGTAGTTCTTGACCAGAGTGTTCTTGGCGCCGTGCCGGCAGCCCGTCATGCACTCGCCGCACTCGATGCAGGCCGTGCGGTCCGGGCCCACCCCACCGAAGAAGGGGTCCGGGACCGTCTCACCCGGCTTGCCCCGACCACCGGTCTTCTCGCCGAAGTAGACGCCGACCGGGGTGTACACGAAGGTGTCCTCCGCACCCATCTCCCTGGCGACCTCCTTGATGATCGTGTCGGAATGGGAATGCGTCGGGTTCGTGACCACACCGAGCATCCGGCGTCCCTGGTCGTAGAACGGGGAGAGTTCAGCGTCCCAGTCCGTGATGTGCGCCCACTGCGGGTCGTTGAAAAACGGGGCGTGCGGCTTGTAGAGGGTGTTGGCGTAGTTCAGGGAGCCGCCGCCCACGCCGGCACCCGCCATCACCATGACATCGCGCAGCAGGTGGACGCGCTGCACTCCGAACAGCCCCAGTTTCGGCGCCCAGACGTACTTGTTGAGACGCCACGACGTCTTGGGGAAGTCCGAGTCCTCGAAGCGACGACCCGCCTCGACCACCGTCACGCGGTAGCCCTTCTCGGTCAGACGCAGGGCCGTGACACTTCCGCCGAATCCGGACCCGATGACGAGGACGTCCGTGTCGGTACTGCCGGTGGGGGCGGTGGTGGTCGAGGGCGACGGCGCCGATGTCGTCATGGTGGATCTCCCTGGTGATCGAGGTGTGGGTCACAGTACCCGAGCACCACGAACCTACCCGACAGTAGTGCTCGATTTGTCCACCGCCTCAGGGACGAACGGACAGGTCCACCTTCTGGAACCCCTTCACGTCCGAGTAGCCGCACTTGGCCATGGCGCGGCGCAGGCCACCCATCAGGTTCCGCGTCCCGTCCGGGGCACTCGTGGGTCCCTCGAGCACCTCGGCCAGGGGGGACAGGGCCGTCTCGTCGTCGATCTCCGCGACATGCCCCCGGGGGACCTTGGGGTGGGCGGAGACGGCGTCCCAGTACACACCCCGCCCCGGGGACTCCAACGAGCCGGCCAAGAGCGGACCCAGGACTACGGCGTCAGCACCACAGGCCACCGCACGGGCGATGTCGCCTGAGGTGTAGATGTCACCGTCGGCCAGCACATGGACGTAGCGGCCACCCGTCTCGTCCAGGTAGTCGCGTCGCGCGGCCGCCGCGTCGGCGATCGCGGTGGCCATGTGCACCTCCATCCCGAGTACGGAGCCCGTCGTGGTGACCCCGTCGACGCCGCCGTAACCCACGATCACACCCGCCGCGCCTGTGCGCATGAGATGCAGGGCGGTCTTGTAGTCCACCACGCCGCCGGCGATCACCGGCACGTCGAGCCCGTGGATGAAGTCCTTCAGGTTCAGCGGTTCGTCCTCGCCGCTCACATGCTCGGCGGAGATGATCGTGCCCTGGACCACGAGCAGATCGATCCCGGCGCCGACCAGGCCGGGCGTGAGCTCGCGGGCGTGCTGCGGAGACACCCGGACCGCGACGGTCGCACCCTCGTCGCGGATCCGTCGCACCGCCGCCGCGAGCAGCTCCCGGTCGATCGGGGCGCGGTGCAGCTCCTGGAGTCGAGCCACCGCGCGGTGGCCGGTCACGTCCTCGAGGGCGATCTCGCGCAACTCGTCGATCGCCGCCTCAGGGTCCTCGTGCCGCGCCCACAGGCCCTCGCCGTTGAGCACCGCCAGGCCGCCCAGCCTCGAGAACTCCACCGCCGACTCGGGTGAGACCACCGCATCGGTCGGGTGGGTCATCACGGGCAGGTCCATCCGGTAGGCGTCGATCTGCCAGGACGTCGACACCTCCTTCGAACTGCGGGTGCGACGGGAGGGGACGATGTCCACCTCGCCGAGCCCGTACATCCGTCGGGCCTCGCGGCCCATTCCGATCTCCACGACGTTGCGCACGCGGCTTCAGTCCTTGACGTTGTAGTTGGGGGCCTCGACGGTCATCTGGATCGCGTGGGGGTGGCTCTCCTTGAGCCCCGCCGCCGTGATCTGGACGAACTGGGCGCGGTTCATGTCGGGAATGGTGGCCGATCCCGTGTACCCCATTCCCGCACGCAGCCCGCCGTTGAGCTGGTGCAGGACCTGCGCGACGTCGCCCCGGTACGGCACCCGTCCCTCGATGCCCTCGGGGACGAGCTTCTCCTCGGACAGCACGTCGTCCTGGAAGTAGCGGTCCTTGGAGAACGACTTCTCCTGTCCGGGCTTGCCCCGTCCGCGCATCGCGCCCACCGATCCCATCCCGCGGTAGACCTTGTACTGCTTACCGTCCACGAAGATCAGGTCGCCGGGGGACTCGGTGCAGCCCGCGAGCAGGGAGCCGAACATGCACGCCGACGCGCCGGCCGCGATCGCCTTGGCCACGTCGCCCGAGTACTGCATACCGCCGTCGGCGATCACGGGGACGCCTGCGGCATGGGCCGCCACGGAGGCCTCCAGGATCGCGGTGATCTGCGGCGCGCCCACCCCCGCCACGACACGGGTGGTGCAGATGGAACCGGGGCCGATGCCCACCTTGATGGCGTCCGCACCCGCGTCGATCATCGCCTGGGCGGCGCCCCGGGTGGCGAGGTTTCCGCCGATCACCTGGACCCGGTCGCCGAGCTCGCGCTTGACCCGGGCGACCATCTCGAGTGCATTGCGGTTGTGGGCGTGAGCGGTGTCGACGACGAGGACGTCCACGCCGGCCTCGGTCAGGGCGCCCGCGCGCTGCCAGGCGTCCTCGCCCGTCCCGATGGCCGCGGCCACCCGCAGTCGACCGTCCGAGTCCTTGGTGGCGTCAGGGTGCTTCTCGGTCTTGACGAAGTCCTTCACCGTGATGAGTCCGGTGAGACGACCGTCCCCGTCCACGATCGGCAGCTTCTCGATCTTGTGACGGCGCAGGAGCCCGAGCGCGGCCTCTGCCGTCACCCCCTCCCGCGCGACCACCAGCGGTGCGCGGGTCATGACCTCGTCCACCCGCCGCGACTTATCCACCTCGAACCGCATGTCACGGTTGGTGATGATGCCCACGAGCTCACCCCGCTCATCGGTCACCGGCAGGCCGGAGATCCGGTAGCGGGCGCACATCTCGTCGACCTCGGCGAGGGTGTTGGCGGGAGCACAGGTGACCGGGTCGGTGACCATGCCCGCCTCGGACCGCTTGACGGTGTCGACCTGGGCCGCCTGGTCGGCCACCGACAGATTGCGGTGCAGCACCCCGATCCCGCCCTGGCGGGCCATGGCGATGGCCATGCGTGCCTCGGTGACGGTGTCCATCGCGGACGACACCAGCGGCACCCGCAACGTGATGTCGCGGGTGAGTCGGGTGCTCGTGTCGACCTCGCTGGGGACCACCTCGGAAGCGGCCGGGAGCAGTAGCACGTCGTCGAAGGTCAGCCCCACCATGGCGACCTTGGTGGGATCGTCGCCGCCGGTGCGCACGGGGCCTCGCGACTCGCTCATCTGCCGTCCTCCTGGGGGTCGTCTCGGTCTGGAGTCCGAGGATAGTGCGTCCGGGGTCCCGGGCTCGAACCGTCGGCCCCGCCGGCTGGCGTCCACGGGTACGGTGAGGGGGTGAACGATCCCCTACGGCACGGCATGCCGCCCGACCCGTTCGCCGGCGATCCGGATGATCCGACGGCGGAACTGGCCGGGCTCGACCCCGCGGACGACGGCATCCCCTCGGGCCCGCTCGACGCGGAGGAGCGCCGCGCGATCGAGGAGGACCTGGCCGATCTCGCGGAGTTCCGCGAGCTCCTGGCACCCACCGGTGTCAAGGGCGTGGCCGTGCAGTGCGAGGACTGTGCGGAGGAACACTTCCACGAGTGGGACATGCTCCGCGCCAACCTCATGCAGCTCCTCGAGGACGGTTCGCTCCTGCCCCACGAGCCCGCGTTCGACCCGATCCCCGACGACTACGTGTCGTGGGACTACTGCCGCGGGTACGCCGACGCGGTGCGGGCGATCCGCCCGCGCCGGCTCCACTGGCGCCGCTGAGGGCCGGTTCGCGGCCCCGGCCTGGC
>NZ_JAALDV010000209.1:0-3134 GCF_014145045.1 Dietzia sp. DQ12-76 | reverse complement strand
GCTCCCGCTCGTCCCGGGTGAACCGGCGCGGCCGCTGGGTGGCGAGGTCGAACGCCGCGATCGTGGACGTGCACTCCACCGCCGGGGGCGCCGAGTCCGGGGTCGCGCGCCCGCGGACCTCGTGACGGGCGACGAACATGGCCGCGCCGACCTTCTCGCACCACATGCGGACCCGGATCGGGCCGTCAGCGCGGGTGACCTGACCGCGGTATCTCACGGCGAGCTCGGTCATCACGGCGCCGGCGGTGAGCGTCGCGGTGGGGATGCCCTCCTCGAAGAGCCACGGGATCCGGGCCTCTTCGAGGAGCGTGATCATCCGCGCGTGGTTGACGTGATGGTAGAGGTCCTGGTCCGACCAGCGGACGGGCAGCGCCGCGGTGAACACGCGGCGTCCCGGCTCACCCGAGATTCCGAGGGGTCCCCCGGCCTCGTAGACGAGCTGTTCGGTCACTCCGAGGGCCTCTCGTCGGTGATCGCCGCCCGCTGGTGCGCTGCCTCGAGGACGTGTCGCACCCCTGTCGGTATCTCCACGGCCGTAGAGGTCGACGCGTCGTAGGCGACCATCACCACGCGCAGCGCGCAGCAGATCTCCCCCGCGGCGTCGAAGATCGTCTGCCGGATCTGGTACGAGGTGGTCCCGACGTGTTCGACCTCGATCTCGACGTCCACAGACGTCGAGTCCCGCAGGACCGGGCGGAGGTGGTCGATCTCGACCCGGCGGACGACCTGCGGCAGGTTGCCCAGCCCGAACGGCCCGAACCGGCTGCGGACGAACAGGATCCGGGCCTCCTGTGCGTACTCGATGTACTTGACGTTGTTGACGTGCCCGAACTGGTCGAAGTCCGCCCACCGCACCTGCAGGGTGCAACGGAACGTCCCCCGGTCCGGGGTCTGATCACCGGGACTCATCTCGCCTCCTCGCTCCCGCCGAGCAACGCCGCGCGCTCCTCGGGACTGATCTCGAGTGTCGTGGTCTCGTCCGGCGCCGTCACCACCAGGACGGTGTCGACGACCGCACACGGTTCCGGGCCCGTGGAGTCCGAACCGATCGAGGTCCTCATGGTGAAGGACGTGCGCCCGACCCGCAGGACCTCCACGTCGACCCAGACGCTCGTGGCGCCGTACCCGATGACGCGGCGGAAGTCGATCTCCATCCACCGTGCCAGCGCGATCGGCACCCGCGACCCGGGCACGCCGAACCTGTCCCGGAACCACATCAGTCTGGCGTCCTGGGAGAACTCCTGGAACCGCACATTGTTGACGTGTTGTCCCACGAAGTCCGCGATGCGAAGAGGGATGTGGACCCGGTGGACCTCGCCGGAGGTCCGCGTCTCGGGCGCGGCGTGCGATCCCATCTGCGTCAGTCCCGGGTGAGCTTGCGGTGGGTGACCCGGTGCGGGCGGGCGGCGTCCGGGCCGAGGCGGTCGATCTTGTTCTGCTCGTAGCCCTCGAAGTTGCCCTCGAACCAATACCACTGCCCCTCTGCGACGTTCCCCTCCCACGCGAGGATGTGGGTACAGGTGCGGTCGAGGAACCAGCGGTCGTGCGAGATCACCACGGCGCAGCCGGGGAAGTCCTCGAGGGCGTTCTCGAGGCTGCCCAGGGTCTCGGTGTCCAGGTCGTTGGTCGGCTCGTCCAGCAGGATCAGGTTGCCGCCGACCTTGAGGGTCAGGGCCAGGTTCAATCGGTTGCGCTCACCGCCCGAGAGCACGCCGGCCTTCTTCTGCTGGTCCGGGCCCTTGAAGCCGAAGGCGCTCACGTAAGCGCGCGAGGGCATCTCGTTCTGCCCGACCTCGATGAAGTCGTTGCCCTCCGACACGACCTCCCACACGGACTTCTCGGGGTCGATGTTCGCGCGGGACTGGTCGACGTAACTCAGCTTGACCGTGTCTCCCACCCGGACGGAACCGGCGTCCGGCTCCTCGAGTCCGACGATCGTCTTGAACAGGGTGGTCTTACCCACGCCGTTGGGGCCGATCACGCCGACGATGCCGTTACGCGGCAGCGTGAACGACAGATCCTTGATCAGCACGCGGTCGTCGAAGCCCTTCCGGAGATTGTCGACCTCGACCACCACGTTGCCCAGCCGCGGCGGGGTGGGGATCTGGATCTCCTCGAAGTCCAGCTTGCGGTGCTTCTCGGCCTCCGCCGCCATCTCCTCGTACTTGGCCAGACGCGCCTTGGACTTGGACTGGCGGGCCTTGGCGCCGGAGCGGACCCACTCGAGTTCGGCCTTGAGACGCTTCTGCAGCTTCTGGTCCTTCTTGCCCTGCACCTCGAGGCGCTCGGCCTTCTTCTCCAGATAGGTGGAGTAGTTGCCCTCGTAGGGGTGCAGCTTGCCGCGGTCGACCTCACAGATCCACTGCGCCACGTGGTCGAGGAAGTAACGGTCGTGGGTGACGGCCAGGACGGCGCCCGGGTAGGCGGCCAGGTGCTGCTCCAACCACAGCACCGACTCGGCGTCGAGGTGGTTGGTGGGCTCGTCCAGCAGGAGCAGATCGGGCTTGCTCAGCAGCAGCTTGCACAGCGCGACGCGGCGCATCTCACCACCGGACAGGTGGGTGACGGGAGAGTCGCCCGGCGGGCAGCGCAGCGCGTCCATGGCCTGCTCGATCTGGGAATCCACGTCCCAGGCGTCCACCGCGTCGAGCTGCTCCTGCAGCCGCCCCATCTCCTCCATGAGCTCGTCGGTGTAATCGGTGGCCATCTCCTCGGCCACCGCGTTGTACCGGCGGAGCTGCACCATGGTCTCGCCGAGGCCGTCCTCGACGTTCTCCTTGACGGTCTTGCTCTCGTCGAGCACCGGCTCCTGCATGAGGATGCCGACGCTGGCCTCGGGGTCGAGGAACGCCTCGCCGTTGGAGGGCTGATCCAGGCCGGCCATGATCTTGAGGATCGAGGACTTACCCGCGCCGTTGGGGCCCACGACGCCGATCTTCGCACCGGGGTAGAAGGACATCGTCACGTCGTCGAGGATCACCTTGTCCCCGTGCGCCTTGCGGACCTTCTTCATGGTGTAGATAAACTCGGCCATTCTACCCTCTCACCTGCGGAAATAATTCACCTCGCCGCAGCCGGGCCGCGGGCACGACCCCATGTTACGTGCCCGCCCGCAGCCCCGGTGAGCCCGGCGG
>NZ_JAALDV010000208.1:0-1599 GCF_014145045.1 Dietzia sp. DQ12-76 | reverse complement strand
GCCCCGTCCTCGGACGGGATCGGTCCCTGGGGCGCGGCGCCGACGACCTCCGCCATCCGCTCGCCCGCTCCCACCGCGGCCGCGATCCCCTCCGGGCCGAGCACGTCGCCGTCCTGCCTGGTGACCACCAGCACGGCCGGCACGGATCCGGCGTCGGGGAACTCCTGCTGGATCTGGGAGACGAGGGCGGCCTCGGAAGTGTCCGGCAGCGTCTGGGGAGCCTCCGACGCCCCCTCGGACGAGGCCAGGGCGAACACGGCGCCGGAGACGAGCAGGACGGCCGCGAGGATCATCCACGCCGTGAGCTTCCCCGTCAGCACCCGCACCCAGCCTCCGGAGGTCGCGTGCGTCTCGCCCGCCGTACTCCGAGTCCTCATCGTCTCCCTCGCCCTCACGCGTTGTATTCGGAGAGGAACGCCTCGAGGATGGCGTTGACCTCGTCCGGCCGTTCCATGGTCGGCGAATGCCCCGCACCGGGGATCTCGTGGAACCTCGTGTCGGCGATGAGATCGGCTATCCGGCGCGACTTCTCGGGCGGCGTGGCGGCGTCCTCCGCGCCCACCACGACCAGCGTCGGGGCGATGATCCGGATGGCCTCGTCCTCGCACGGGTCGCGGTCCGCCACCGAGTTGATGGCCCGGACGAGGCCGGCGCGGTCAGTGCGCTCGAGGATCGCCATCCACTCGTCGACCCAGGGGGCCGAGAGGTTGCGGTCGGCGAGCATGATCGGGGCCACCCGTGACCGCAGGGGCCTGATGCCGGCGAGGCGGTACACCTTGGACAGTGTCTTGTACTTGCTGCGGTTGGCCGGCTCCTCCGCCGTGGCCGCGGAGTCGAGGAGCGTGAGCGAGTGCACGATCTCTGGGTTGCGGGCAGCGAGCCGCATCCCCACGAAGCCGCCCATGGACAGGCCGACGAAGTTGACCACGGGGATCTGCAGGTGTCGGAGGAGCTCGGAGACGTCCACGGTCAGCGTGTCCATGTCGTATCCGCCGAGCGCGCGGGGCGAGTCGCCCTGCCCACGGAAGTCGACGGCCACGCACCGGTACCTGTCCCGCAGGTGGGCGATCTGGTGCTGGAACATCCACCCCGAGAAGAGCAGACCATGGGCGAAGAACACCACGGGTGCGTCCTCCCGTCCGGCGGGGACGCCGGTGTCGGTGTAGGCGATGGTCGTGTGACCGCGCTGGAAAGTGGGCATCGTGGCTCTCCTGATAGTCGGACGGCCACCGTGTCCGGCCGCCACAGACGTACGTTACGGCGGCCGGCGCCACCTTTTCGTCACCTCGCGTTGATCGGCCGGCGGGTCACCCGTGGGCGGTCGGATGCCCGGTCACCTCAGGGTGATCAGACCCCGAGGGTCCTCCCCTCCCGCAGCCCGCTCCAGGTGCTGGTGCTCGTTGACGGCGATGCAGGTCATCCCGCCGCGACCCACGACGACCCGGGCCACTCCGGTGTTGACGGTCACCCGTTGGAGTCGGGTCCACAACCCCACCACGCCCTCCGGGTCGGCCAACAGGCCCGCGACCGCCAGCGAGATCGTCCCGGCCGAGCTCACCACCACCGTCGTGCGGCCCGATCCGGATCGGGCCGCCGCGT
>NZ_JAALDV010000207.1:0-1608 GCF_014145045.1 Dietzia sp. DQ12-76 | reverse complement strand
GGGGCGAGCGCAGCGGCGGGACGGGCGGGTCTGGGCTGGCGGAGGCGGGACGGGCGCGACCGGTGTCGAGAGGCCGACTCAGCCCAGCGCGTCGCGCAGGAGGGCGGCGAGCTCGCGGGGACGGTGATAGAAGAGCGTTGCCGTCACGATGATGATCGTCCAGCCTGCCGCGCGTAACCGGTTCCATCGGCGCACGTCCCGACCGTGCTGGACGGCGTCGCGATGGCCGGCACCGTCGTACTCCACCGCGATCTTGCGGTCTGGGAACGCGAAGTCCAGGCGGTACGGTAGGCCAGGGGTGCGGTACTGCACCCGGAAACCGGTCAGCCCGAGATCGAGAAGGAACAACCGCAGGCGCGTCTCCATGGGCGACTCGGTCATCGGCTCCACCAGGGCACAGCGCTCGAGCGCGATCCGTCGCCCCCGCAACCCCGGATGCCTGCTGAGCAGCGTCGGTAGAGATCGTCGGATGTCGTGGCCCGGCCCCATCCGTGACGCACCGTCCAGTGCGATCAACGCCTCGGCCCTCGGCGAATACCGAGCCAGGTCGAACAACGCCCACTCCGCGCTGGCCACACGAAGCGGGGCGCCGTCGGCGTCGAGGATGCTCTCGACCTGATCTTCCGGGATCTCGTACCGGCGGGCGACGATCCCCTCGCGGCGCACCCGCTTTCTGCCGACGGCCAGCTCGATCGGATACGCGGCCGGCGCCCACGGATGGCCGTGGACCGCGGCGGCCAACCACCCCGTGGCCACGCCGCCTGGCCAGGCCAGTGTCGCCGAGGCCAACCGAGTGACCGGCGTGGAGACGGTGGTTGCCGGTTCCCATATCCCGTGGTGCGCTCTGCGATATCCGTTGGTCACCCGGTGCGTGCCGTGGGCCGCCAGCAGATCGCCGCGACGTCGAGGGCCACCGGGTGCGGGAGTCATGGGGGAACTGTTGCGCACCGGGCACGCTTCGGGCCCCGGCGAGCGGCTGTGTCGCCACCCCCTTGTGGAGAGGCCAGAGGCCTGTGAGAAAAGCTGGACGCTGGTCGAGACCACGCTTCTCCCCCGAGACCGCACTCACGACGAGGCGCCAGCGTGGGGCGCTACGCCGAGGCGCTGGGGCCCGACGCGCACCGGTGGCGAGGACGTCCACCCAGTCCTGCTACGCAGGGCCGATCGAACTTTTGCCGCGCGGTCACACCCGAGGGCACGCCGGGCCGTGCTCGTGCCGATGTGGGGCATGGCCGACTCCCTCCCGCCGGACCCGGACCCGGACCCCAGCTACTCCACCGAACTCGACGGTGGTCCTGCTCATGGCGTTGCGACTCTCGGGGAGGTTGTTCGGACTCAGCTGACCGGACCGGCGGGCCGGTAGGACACCGCCCCCGAGTCCACGCAACCCTGCTGCGCCGCTGCTGAGGTGACGCGGCCCACTGACGGGACGACGACGGCCACATTCGACCCCTCCGGGCGCGAGCGACATGACAGAGTGCACAGCATGAACACCCCCGTCCCGGCGCCCTCTCGTCTCCGATCCCGCCGCCCGGTGGCCGCGGCCGTGGCGGCCACTCTCGCGACTGCGGGGCTCGTCGTCGTCGCCCAGTCCGGCACCGCTGCCGC
>NZ_JAALDV010000020.1:0-14511 GCF_014145045.1 Dietzia sp. DQ12-76 | reverse complement strand
GCATGGCGGCGACCGCCCGGACGCTGGCGCCACCGGCCGGGTGGAACCCGGTGGAGGTCTTGACGAGGTCCGCCCCGGCCCGCGCGACGGCGTGGCACAGCTCCTCGATCCGCCGGTCCCCCGCCTCCTCGCCCAGCGCCCGGTGGATCGCGGCGGTCTCCAGGATCACCTTGATCACGGTGGGCGGGGGGACGGCGTCCCGCATCGTCAGCACGTCGGCCATCACCTCGTCGACCTCCCCGGCGATCGCCGCACCCACGTCGATCACCATGTCCACCTCGACAGCGCCCTGGTCCACCGCCAATCGGCCCTCCATGGCCTTGACCAGGGAGTGGTGCTTGCCGGACGGGAAGCCCGCCACCGTCGCCACCGTCAGGCCCTCCGCCCGCACCGGGAGCATCGCCGGGCTCACGCACACCGCCTTGACCGCCAGGTCACGGGCCTCGTCCACGCAGGCCTGCACGTCCTCGCGGGACGCGTCCGGGGAGAGCAGCGTGTGATCGATCATCGCCGCGACGCGGTCGCGGGTCAGGTGAGTCCGTGGGGTGGCGTCCATACGGTCAGCCTAGCGGGGCTCCCCGGCCCCCCTGCTGGCACAATGACCGTTCATGTCACGCCGTTACGTCCTCTCGCTGGGTTGCCCCGACCGCATCGGCATCGTCGCCCGCATCGCCACGTTCCTCGCCGAGCTCGGCGGCACCATCGTGGAGGCGGCCTACCACGCGGACGAGAACTCCCGCTGGTTCTTCACCCGCCAGGCCGTGGACGCGGAATCGATCGGGATGGACCTCGACGAACTGCGTCGGCGCTTCGCCCGTGTCGCGGCCGAGCTCGGGCCGGAGACGGACTGGAACATCGCCGATTCCGCCGAGCCGAAGGACATCGTCGTCCTCGTGTCCAAGGAGGGGCACTGCCTGCACGACCTCATGGGTCGGGTCGACAGTGGGGACTTCCCCGCTCGCATCCGTGCGGTGATCGGCAATCACGACACCCTCCGTGGGATGACCGAGGCCCACGGCATCCCGTTCCACCACGTGCCCTTCCCGGCGGATCCGGCCGAACGGGCCCCCGCGTTCGCGGAGGTGGCCTCGATCGTCGACGCCGTCGACCCGCACGCGATCGTCCTGGCCCGCTTCATGCAGGTCCTGCCCGATGACCTGTGCACCCATTGGGCCGGTCGAGCGATCAACATCCATCACAGCTTTCTCCCGAGCTTCGTGGGTGCACGCCCGTACCACCAGGCTCACATCCGGGGCGTCAAGCTCATCGGGGCGACCTGCCACTACGTGACCGCCGATCTCGACGAGGGGCCCATCATCGAGCAGGACGTCATCCGCGTGGATCACGCCGCGACCGTGCAGGACATGGTCAGGCAGGGCCGCGACGCGGAGAAGTTGGTGCTGGCCCGCGGCCTGAGGTGGCACCTGGAAGATCGCGTCCTCGTGCACGATGCGCGGACCGTCGTGTTCACCTGACGCGGGCCCCTCCGGGCGGGGGCTTTAGTCGCGGGAGAATCCGTGGCGCTCGGTGAGCAGGGTCTCGGCGGCGGACAGGAAGATCAGCCGCGCGGCCGTGCCCGCCCTGGGGAGCGTCGACCGGACCCGCTTCTCCAGTACAGCCTTGTCGATCCCGGCATCACCAAGGGCCTCCACCAACACGGTGATCGCCTCGACCGCCCTGCCCTGCCCCTCCATGACCAGACGACCGATCTTCTCGATTCCGTCCGCGTCCACGCCGAGCACGATGAGGTCCCGCAGGAGTTCGGCGATATAGGCGTCGGAGAGCAGATGGCCGGCCGCGCCCGGTTCGGTGACCAGGCCGATCGACTCCCCCACCTCCTTCAGCGTCTCGGGGATGTCGAACGACGCGACCGCCTGTGATTCCGATCGGGTGCGCCGCCGGCGGGACCCGGTGGGTCTGCGCTCGCTCCGCACACTCTCGACCTCGAGCAACTCCGCGAGCGTGAACCCGTGCCGCTCGGCGATGAGCAGTTCCTCGATCGTGGCGAACGTGTAGCCCCGGTTGAGCAGCCGCAGGATCATCTCGAGCCGACTGCGGTGATCGGGCCCGTACAGAGCGGTCCGGCCCTTGCGGATGGGCGGCTGGAGCAGTCCGCGCTCCTGGTAGACGCGGATGTTGCGGACGGTCGCGCCGGAGGTCTCCGCCAGCTCGTCGATGCGCTGCAGCGGCGCGGACCTCCTCGAACTCACCTGCGCCTGCCGCCGACGGCCGGTCTGACATCGGCGAAGAAGACGCCGACGGCGACCATACCCACGATCCCGAGGATGCCGAACGGACGGATCGCGAAGAAGAGGGCGGCGGCGGCGCAGATTCCGATCCAGGCGGGTTTAGGCCACTTGCCCTCGATCGAATACGCCGACGCGGGAGGGAGGACGGCCAACACCAGGCCGACCAGGGCCCACGCCACGAGGGCGGCCTGGATCGCCATCTGGATCAGGCCCCAGGTTCCGGGCAATGCTTCAATCACGGCGCCCAGTGTAGTCGCCGCGTCCGCACCGTCCGAAGCGGATGTTCACGGCGTGGATTCGCGGTGACGCGACGACAGGACGACGCCGCCCCCCGGCCCGCTCTGGTCGAGCGGGCCGGGGGGGGCGGCGGACCGCGGCCTCAGCCGCGGTGGCTCAGTTGGAGCCGGAATCAGAGGACGTGCCGGCGGAGGACGACGACGAGCCGGTCGAACCCGAGGTCGAACCCGAGGTCGAACCCGTGGCCGAACCCGAGGTCGAGCCCGACGTCGGCTTCGAGGCAGTGCTCTTGGAGGGCGTGGTCTTCGAGGCCGTGGTCTTCGAGGGCGTGGTCTTCGAGGGCGTGCTCTTGGCCGCCGACGCCGACTTGGTCGCCGAGGTCTGCTTCGACGCCGTGGTCTTGGAGGCAGTGCTCTTGGAGGCCGTCTTCTTGGCCGGGGCCTTCTTGGCGGGAGCCTTCTTCGCCGGGGCCTTCTTCGCGGTCGTCTTCTTGGCCTGGGCCGTCCTGGCCTCGACCTTCGCGGCCCCGCTCTGGACCTCGTCCGAAGCGGCGTACGCGGCGTCCTCGACCTTGTCGGCGGCCTTGTCGGCAGCGGTGCCGGTCTCCTCAGCGGCCTGACGGGCGGCCTTGGACACGCGGCCCGCGGCCTTGACCCCGATGGAGCGGGTCTGGCGGGCGACCGTACCGAGCGCGTCCTCGCCCAGCTCGACCTGCTCCTCCACGGCACCGGCGGCGCGGGCGACCTGCTCGTTGACGCGGGCCAGACCGGCCTCGAGCTGCGGGTTCTCCTCGCGCAGGCGAGCCACGACGTCCTCGCCACGGGCCGCGAGCCCGCCGTAGATGCCGGCCGCGACCTCGACGTAGGCGTCGGCGACCTTGCGCAGCTCCTCCGGGCGGAAGCGGTTCACCAGCTCCTCGACCTCGGCCGGCAGCGCCTGCACGCGGTCAGGAACCTCGTTCACGCGGTTCTGCACGTCGGCCACGCGCTCGGTCACCCGGTTCTGCACGCCGGTCACCCGCTCGTTCACCTTGGTCTGAGCCTCGGTGACGGCGTCCTCGGCGCGACGACGCAGGTCGGAGACCAGGCCGGACACGGCCTGGACCGCGAGGTCGTTGACGCCGACGTAGGCGTAGACCGGAGTGCGCACCGCGGACAGCGCCTGCCCCAGCGGTCCGCTGGGTGCACCGCCCTTGGGGTTGGACTGCGACTCCGCCTGGGCGGCGGCGGCCTGGGCGGGGGTCTTCTTGGAAACGGGCTTCTTCTGGCTCATGTCGGCTCCTTGATCGTTGTCTGCAGGTCTTGCGGGTTCGGATGTCACGTGGCCCTGCCGGGCCGCCGTCGGACGGGCTCAGTGCACGTCGACGACCTGGTCGGCGGCGATCGCGTTGTTCGACAGAAACGACTCGTAGATCTCCACGAGCACCTCCCTCTGACGCTCGGTGAGGTCGGGCGCGGTGAGGATGGCGTCCCTCACCGGGCTCCCCTCCTTCAGTTCGAGGATTCCGGCGCGCGCGTAGAGCACCTCGGCGGACAACCTCAGACCTCGTGCGATCTGACCCAGCACCTCGGCGGACGGCTTGCGCAGGCCCCGCTCGATCTGACTCAGATACGGATTGGAGACGCCGGCCCGCTCCGCGAGCTGCCGGATGGACACCTCGGCGGCTTCCCGCTGTGCGCGGATGAACGACCCGATGTCCTGTGACTCGGACGCACGCCTGTCGTGGTCACCCTGTGGGGCGACACCGTCGTGACGGGGGACCTCGCCTGTCGGTTTGGTCCTCCGCGCGAGAGTCGCTGCGGTCGGTTCGGCCGCCTGCGCGGAGGCGGACTCAGGCTGTCGACCGCTCTCCCGGCCTCGCTTCTCGGCCATGGAGTCCACCTCCTCTCGCCGTGCATCTCACGTTGTCTGCACACAACGCTAGCAACGAGTGCTAGCAGCAGCAAGCGGGGTGGGGCGTGTAATGGATCACACCCCGGAGGAGCACAGCGGTCGGGGAACGAGCAGGCAGGGGACGCGCAGATCAGAAGAGCAGCTCAGAAGATGAGGAGGGTGAACTGGTGGATGACCAGACCCACCAGCGCACCCACGAGCGTGCCGTTGATCCGGATGAACTGCAGGTCCTTGCCCGCGAGAAGTTCGATCTTCTCGGACGCCTCGTCCGCGTCCCAGCGCTCCACCGTCTCGGAGATGATCGACGTCACCTCACCGGAGTAGTTCACGGCCACGTACGCGGCGGTCCGGGTCATGTAGTCGTCGAGGCGGGCGCGGACCTTCTCGTCGTCGACCAGCATGTCCGCCAGTCGGCGCAGGAGGTCGTCGATCTTCACCCGGAGGGTCGACGAGGAGTCCTCGGTGGCCTCGACGATCATGCGCTTGGCGGCCGTCCAGGCGGACGCCGCCGCACGACGGACCTCCTCGCGGTTCATCACCTCCGCCTTGAAGGTCTCGAGCTTGGCCATGGTGGCCGGATCCTGCTGGAGGTCGCGGGCGAAATCCTCGACGAACCCGATCAGGGCGAGGCGGACGGCGTGCTGCTTGTCCACCTTGATCTGCCAGGTCCACTCGCGCAGTTCGCGGTAGGCGCGATCGGAGAGGAGCTCGTTGACGAACTGTGGCGCCCAGGTGGGCGCCTTCTCGCGGACCCAGCGGTCGATGGTCTCCGGGTGCGCCTCGACCCACTCGTGGGCCCGGTCGGCCATGAGATCGAGCAGCGGCAGGTGCCGGCCCTCGGCGAGGAGCTCGCCGAGGATCCGTCCCGCCGGCGGGCCCCACTGCGGTTCGGCGATACGCGCGACGATGGTCCGCTCGATGATCGCCGTGGCGTCCTCGTCACGGAGGACCGCCAGGACGGACCGGATCGCCTTGGCCGACTGGTCGGAGGCGATCGCACGATGGTCCTCGTCCTGGAGCCACTCGCCCGCCCGTGCGGGGATCCTCGCACTGCGTACCTTCTCGCTCACCATCTCGGGATCGAGGAAGTTCTCGCCCACGAAGGTCCCCAGGGAGGCCCCCAGCTGGTCCTTCTTCCTGGGAATGAGAGCCGTGTGGGGGATCGGGATCCGGAGCGGGTGCCGGAACAGCGCGGTCACGGCGAACCAGTCCGCGAGCCCGCCGATCATCCCCGCCTCGGACGCCGCACGCACGTACCCGGCCCATGCCCCGGCCCCGTTGGACAGCGAGTACTCGGCGAACAGGAAGATGATCCCGGCCAGGACCAGAAACCCCGTCGCGACCAGCTTCATGCGGCGGAGAGCAGACCTGCGCTCCGCATCAGTGGCCGGGTCCCCCGCCACCAGGGCGGGCCCACCCGCCGCGGTGACCGGGTCGAGCGTCAGTGCGCGTCCTTGCGTCCGTACTTACGGAAACCGACCATGCACACCGCGAGGCCGACGACGAAGACGACGACCGTGGCCACGACCGCCGCCACGACCAGGCCGAGGGACACGTCCATGTCGTCGACGTAGAAGGCGAGCGCGGTGATGGGCAGCCCCAGCATGCTCATCGCCAGCAGCATGATGGCCGACCCGGCGTAGATCTCGGTGGAGTACAGCGGGTAGGTCGGCGCCACCTCGGTGGCGTACGTCGGGTAGTACTCCTCGACGATGGCAGCACCAGTGTGCTCGAGGGTCTGACCGGCCATGATGTCGTCCTCTTTCGTCTACTACCGATCCCGGGCGCCGCGGCACGGGAGTTGCTTGTCCCGATTCTATTGGAACCTCAGGTCCCGGGGGCAACCGCCCGGCGGATTCGTCGCGCGGCGGTAACGAGGTTGCGCAGACTCGGTTCCAGCTGCCAGGTGTAGCGGGTCTTGAGGCCGCCGTCCGGGACCGCCCACAGTCGGTCCACCCCCACCGCCGCGACCGCCTCGAGCAACCTCTCGTGGAGCAGGTCGATGTCGGGGACGAACCCCGATCTCGACTCGTAGACGCCCGGGGCGACCTGCCGCGTGAGGGTGTGGTCCGTGAGGGCGTCCAGGACCCAGTCGATCGACCGGGTCGCGACGATCGCCGTCACATCCGCGTCGAGCCCCTCGATCGCCTCCTTCATCACCTGCAGGGACGAGTAGCTCAGGTGGGTGTGGATCTGGGTGTCCGGACCGGCGCCTGCGGAGGCAAGGCGGAACGTGGCCACCGCCCACTCGAGATAGGCACGCCTGTCCGCCCCGCGCCGCGGCAGCAGCTCGCGGATCGCCGGCTCGTCGATCTGCACGATCGCCAACCCCGCGTCCTCCAGGTCCGCCACCTCGTCCCGGACCACCAGGGCCAACTGGGTGGCCACCTCGGACAGCGCGAGATCGGTCCGGCAGAAGGATCGGGCGAGCATCGTCACCGGTCCCGTCACCATCCCCTTGACCGGTCGGTCGGTGAGGGTCTGCGCGTACCCGGTCCACTCGACCGTCATCGGCGCGGGACGCGCCACGTCCCCGTACAGGATCGGTGGGCGCACGCAGCGGGACCCGTAGGACTGCACCCATCCGTGCCGGGTCGCCGCGAACCCGTCGAGCAGTTCCGCGAAGTACTGCACCATGTCGTTGCGCTCGACCTCACCGTGCACCAGGACGTCGAGACCGATGTCCTCCTGCAGGCGGATCACCGAGGCGATCTCGTCGCGCAGGTAGCCGCGATAACGCTCGTAGTCGATGCGGCCGTCGGCCAGGTCCCGGCGGGCCCTGCGGATCTGCACGGTCTGCGGGAACGACCCGAGGGTCGCGGTGGGCAGGATGGGGAGCCCCAGACGCGCCGCCTGCAGCGGAGCCCGCTCCGGGTAGGGCATGCGGAGCTTGTCGTCGTCGTCGACCGCCGCCGTCCTGGCCCGCACGTCCGGCCTGCGCGCACTGGGCCGCTCCGGCAGCGGACGCCACCGCGGCGTCGGGCCGTCGACCACCGCGTCGGCCAGCGACACCACCTCCGCGACCTTCTGGCGCGCGAAGGCCAGGCAGTCCCCCAGTTCCGCGGGCAGGTCCTCCTCGGCCCCGACGTCGTAGGGCACGTGGAGCAACGTGCAGGAGGTCGACACCACCAGGTCGGCGAAGGTGTCCTTGAGCCGCCTCAGATACTCGAGCACCTCGAACTTGTCCGTGCGCCAGACGTTCTGGCCGTCGACCACACCGGCGTAGAGCCGCTTGTCCGCGAGCCCCGGGACCGCCGCGAGGTCGTCGGGGGTCCGGTACCCGTGGACCAGGTCGAGACCGATCGCCTCGACCCCGGTCGACGCGAGCGCGGGCAAGGCCTCGGCCAGGTCCCCGTACTGGCCCGTGACCAGGATCCGCGGACGCGTGGGGGACGCGGACAACCGGTCATAGGCGTGACGCAGCCGCTCGACCTCGCCGGGAGTGCGTTCCATGGTCATACAGGGTTCGTCGAACTGGACGCAGGTCACGCCCGCCTCCGCCAGGACCTCCAGCAGCCTCTCGTACTGTCCGAGCACCCGGTCGAGCAGCTCGATCGGGTGGAACCCGCGTGTTGCGGTGGGGGAGGCCTTGCTCAACAGCAGCAGCGACACCGGCCCGGTGACCACCGGCCGGATGTCGATCCCCAGTTCGTGCGCGCGGGCGACCTCGGCCAGCAGCGCCCCCGGCGCCAGGCCGAGCACGGAGGAATCCTCGAACTCGGGCTGACGGTAGTGGTACGGGGTGCCCTGGAGCGCCACCAGTTCCAGTGGAGCCACGTCCGCGCGGCCGCGCGCGAGCGCGAACTGGGTGTCCACCGGCGACAGGCCACGCACCAGGTCCGTGAAACGGTGCGGGACGGCGCCGATGAGCAGGGCGTCGTCCAGGATGTGGTCGTAGAAGGAGAAGGTGTTGCCGGGGATCTGCGTCAGCCCCGTGTCCCGGAGCTCCCGCCAGGTCGACTCCTGGATCCGGCGGCCCACGGACAGGAGTTCGGACCGTGTGCCGTCCCCGTGCCAGTATCGCTCGAGCGCCCGCTTGAGCTCCCGCCGTGGGCCGATGCGCGGGTACCCCAGCACGCTGGACGCGCGGGTGAGCGCGAGGTGTGAGCGTTCGAGCTCCCGTCTCACGGCCGTCAGCGGGTGGCCCGGGCAGCTGCTCGGGGGACGTCGTAACGGTAGAAGCCGTGGCCGCTCTTCTCGCCCAGCCGTCCCGCCTCCACCATCCGCAGCAGCAGGGGCGGCGGTGCGTACAGCGGTTCACGGAACTCGGCGTACATCGACTCGGCGATCGCCTTGACCGTGTCCAGGCCCACGAGGTCGGCCAGGGAGAGCGGCCCCATCGGGTGGGCGCACCCCAGCACCATCGCCTTGTCGATGTCCTCCGGGGTGGCGAACCCGGACTCCGCCATCCTGATGGCCGAGAGCAGGTAGGGCACGAGCAGAGCGTTGACCACGGCGCCCGACCGGTCAGCGGAGTGCACCACCTGCTTGCCCAGGACCTGCTCGGCGAACGCCTCGGCGCGCTCGCGCACGGACCTGCCCGTCTCCAGCGTGCTCACCAGCTCGACCAGGGGCAGCACGGGGACGGGGTTGAAGAAGTGCATGCCGATCACGCGCCGCGGAGTGGCGGTGCAGGAGGCGAGTTTCATGATCGGGATGGACGAGGTGTTGGAGGCCAGGACCGCTTCCGGGTCGGTGACCACCTGATCGAGCTCACGGAACACCGCCGCCTTGGCCGCCTCGTCCTCGACGATCGCCTCGATCACCAGCTGACGGTCGACGAAGTCCCCGAGGTCGGTGGTGAACCGCAGCCGCAGTGCGGCCTGGTCGCGCTCGCGCCGGGTGATCTTCCCGGAGGAGACCCCCCGGTCGAGGGAGGCGAGGATGCGGGACCGGCCCGCCTCGGCGAGGTCCCGGGTGGAGTCCCACACCAGCACGTCGACGTGGGCGCGCGCGCAGACCTCGGCGATCCCCGCCCCCATCCGGCCGGAGCCGACCACTCCCACGCGGGTGATCGACCCCGGCTCCGGGGCTACCTCGCGGGTGGTGGGCATCTACGACACGTCCTTCTCGAACCGGGTGGTCGGTCCGGGCACGGGCCCGGAGTGCACGGACACGACCGGGGGCCGGGGCCGCCTCGTGGAGACGATCCCGGCCCCCGGTGTGGTGGTGCCATGGTGCTGGTCGCCCTACCGGAGGGCGATCCTGGGGGTCAGTGGAACTGACCCTCCTCGGTGGAGCCCTTCAGCGCCGCGGTGGACGTGTTGGGGTCGACCGTGGTGGCGATGCGGTCGAAGTAGCCGGCGCCGACCTCGCGCTGGTGCTTGACGGCGGTGAAGCCACGCTCCTCGGCGGCCTTGAACTCGCGCTGCTGCAGGTCGACGAACGCGGTCATCTGGTTACGGGCGTAGCCGTAGGCCAGGTCGAACATGCCGTAGTTGAGCGAGTGGAAGCCGGCCAGCGTGATGAACTGGAACTTGAAGCCCATCGCGCCGAGCTCCTTCTGGAACTTGGCGATCGTGTCGTCGTCCAGGTTCGCCTTCCAGTTGAAGGAGGGCGAGCAGTTGTAGGCCAGGAGCTGGTCCGGGAACTCCGCCTTGACGGCCTCGGCGAACTGCTTGGCGTACTCGAGGTCCGGGGTGCCGGTCTCCATCCAGATGAGGTCGGAGAACGGGGCGTAGGCCTTGGCGCGCTCGATGCAGGGCTCGATGCCGTTCTTGACGTTGTAGAAGCCCTCGGCGGTGCGCTCGCCGGTGATGAACGGGCGGTCACGCTCGTCGACATCGGAGGTGATGAGCGTGGCGGCCTCGGCGTCGGTGCGCGCGATGATGACCGACGGGACGTTCGCGACGTCGGCCGCCAGACGGGCCGAGGTCAGCGTACGGATGTGCTGGTTGGTCGGGATGAGCACCTTGCCACCGAGGTGGCCGCACTTCTTCTCCGAGGCGAGCTGGTCCTCCCAGTGCACGCCCGCGGCGCCGGCCGCGATCATGGCCTTCTGCAGCTCGTAGGCGTTCAGGGCGCCACCGAAGCCGGCCTCGGCGTCGGCGACGATCGGGGCGAGCCAGTTCTCCACCGAGGTGTCACCCTCGATGCGGGCGATCTCGTCGGCGCGGAGCAGCGCGTTGTTGATCCGACGCACGACGGTCGGGACCGAGTTGGCCGGGTACAGCGACTGGTCCGGGTAGGTGTGGCCCGAGAGGTTGGCGTCGCCGGCGACCTGCCAGCCGGAGAGGTACACGGCCTCGAGGCCCGCACGGATCTGCTGCACGGCCTGGTTGCCGGTCAGCGCGCCGAGGGAGTTGACGAAGTCCTTGTTGTTGACCTTGTCCCAGAGGATCTCCGCGCCACGGCGGGCGAGGGTGTGCTCCTCGACGACGGTGCCCTGCAGCTCCGCCACCTGCTCGGCGGTGTAGTTGCGGGTGATGCCCTTCCAGCGGGGATTGGTGTCCCAGTCCTGCTGGATCTCTGCAGCGGTACGTGCCTTGCCAACGTTCGACATCGCGACTCTTTCCTGTCTCGGGGGCGGAGCCGGCTTCGCACGATTGCGAGCGCGGCGTCCTGTACTTCGAAAGGATGCCACACTCATCGCAGCCCGTCTACCTGCGAGTTATGCGAATCTGGCGAGTTTCCTTGCGTCGATTGCAAACTTTGCGAAGAATGTGGGGCACACCACCGACCGCGGGAGCCGACGATGACCACCACTCACATGGGCGCACGCCTGCGACGCCTGCGGGAGGAGCAGGGGCTTACCCAGGCGGCGTTCGCCGAGACGCTGGGGCTGTCCGCCAGCTATCTCAACCAGCTCGAGAAGGACGCGCGCCCGGTCACCTCCCGGGTCCTGGCCCGGCTGTCCGAGGAGTACGGGGTCGACTCGACCTTCTTCGCCTCGGACGCCGACACCCGGCTGATCGCGGAACTGACCGAGGCCCTGTCCGACCCCCAGGTGTCCGCCGGCGTCCCCGCGGGTGAGGTGGTCGACCTGGTCCGTGCCCACCCGTCGCTGGCGCGCGCCTTCGCCGTGCTGAACCAGAGGTATCGGAACTCGGCCGACCTCCTCGCCGCCCTCACCGAGAGTCGCAACGCCCTGTCCGACGACACGGACACCTTCGCGTTGGCCATGCCCCACGAGGAGGTGCGCGACTACTTCTACCAGCGCCAGAACTACATCGATTCCCTGGACACCGCGGCCGAGGAGCTCACCACCCGGATCCGGATGAACCGCGGCGACGTCCGCGCCGAGCTCGAGAACCGGCTCGCCGAGACCCACGGGGTCCGGGTCGCACGCCGCGTGGACCTGCCCGACGGCCTGTGGCACCGCTTCTCCGACCGCGACCGTCGGCTCGACCTGTCCGCGCACCTGACCGGGGGGCAACAGGCCTTCCGCGTGGCATCGGAGCTCGCGTTCCTCGAGCACCACGAACTGCTCGACCAGCTGGTGGCCGACGGCGCCTTCAGCTCCCCCGCCGCCGCCTCCCTGGCCCAGCGCGGGCTGGCCAACTACTTCGCCGCCGCCGTACTGATGCCCTACCAGCGCTTCCTCGACACCGCCGAGGACTTCCGCTACGACGTCGAACGCCTGATGACCTTCTATGCGACGGGCTACGAGACCGTGTGCCACCGCCTGTCGACGCTCCAGCGCCCGGGCGCCGCCGGGGTGCCCTTCAGCTTCGTGCGGGTGGACCGCGCGGGGAACATGTCCAAGCGGCAGTCGGCCTCCGGCGTCCACTTCACCACCTCGGGCGGCACGTGCCCGTTGTGGAACGTCTACGAGACCTTCTCGTTCCCCGGCAAGATCATGCGGCAGGTCGCGGAGTTGCCCGACGGCCGCCTGCACCTGTGGGTCTCGCGGACCGTGACCACCCGGCCCATGCGGTTCGGCCAACCCCGCAAGACCTTCGCGATCGGTCTGGGCTGCGAGGCCCGGCACGCCCACCGCACCGTCTACGCGCAGGGTCTGGACCTCGCCGACGCCGACGCCGCCACCAAGATCGGGTCCGGGTGCCGCATGTGCGAGAGACCCGCCTGCCCCCAGCGGGCCTTCCCGCCGCTCAACCGCACACTCAGGGTCGATGCGCATCGATCGTCGCTCTCGCCGTATCTGCTCGACGATCCCCACTCCCGGGCGACCTCCCCTGCCCTACCCTGACGGCCATGAGCCAGGCACACCACACCGACAGTGACCCCGGGGACCCGGGCCGGCCCCGAATCCGCCCCGGCGGGTTCCGCGAACTCGGTCCGGTGGGCTGGGCCGTCAACCGCGTGGGAGCCCGCGTCACCGGCAGCCGCGACGTCCATCTGTTCGCCACACTCGGCCGCGCCCGCCGACTGTTCCCCGCGTGGTTGGCCTACTCCGGGATGATGATGCCCTTCGGGGTCCTCGACCGCCGGACCACAGAGCTGGTCATCCTGCGCGTCGCCCACCTCCGGGACAGCGCCTACGAACGGGCCCACCACGAGCGGATCGGCGCGCGGGTGGGGCTCGACGACGACGAGATCGCCCGCACCCTGCACGATCCCCGGTCCGCCGGGTGGCCGAATCGACTGCGGGCGGTGTTGACCGCGGTGGACGAGCTCGTGCGGACCAAGGACATCGCCGACGACACGTGGGCGGAGGTGGCCACGCACCTGACCGAGGCGGAGCTCGTGGGCCTGGTGCAGCTGGTGGCCCAGTATGACGGCTTGGCCACGACCCTCCACGCCCTGCGGATCCAGCCCGACCGCCCCCGCTGAGCCCGCCCTGGGTTGCGCGTCCCCTTTGCACGCCCACCCCTGGGTTGCGCGCCCCCTTCGCCCTGCGCGTCCTCTCTGCACGCCCACCCCCTTGGCTTGCGCGCCCCCTTTGCCCTGCGCGTCCTTTCTGCACGCCCACCCCTGGGTTACGTGCCCCCTCTGGTCCATTCGCGCAGCACACGTGGGCTCCCGCTGAACCGGCGAGTTCCCTCTGGGTCGTGATCGGCCGGCCCCCGCGGCCGAGGCTCGTGTGTCCACAAGCGGTGTCGGCTCCCCACAGACGAACGGGGATCGTCGAATCCACGACGGATCCGCTCGTTCGCGGCGTGCATGATCACCGGCATGACACGCCATCGCCCGGGACCGCAACATCCCGTCCTCTCCTCTGCCCGACTCAGCCGCGAGCTGACCGCCCTTCCCCGTCGCCGACGAGAGCGCGAGTACCTCAAGATCGCGGACGAGCTATGGCTGCCGGTAGCTCTTCCGCTCACCTTCGAGACCAAGTCGGTGGCGTACTCGCGCTTGTACCCGGACGGCGTCCTCACCGGCTGGTCGGCAGCGGCACTCCACGGGATCGACGCCCCGGACGACGCGGTTCCGGAGTTGTGCGTCGGCCCCAGCGGCAGAACGCGCTCGGGTCTGCGCCTTCGTCGGTACCGGGTGCCGCCATCGGCCGTGGAGCAGAAGCGGGGCGTCGCCGTCACCAGCCGTCGGTGGACCGCCTTCGACCTGGCCCGCTTCACCGACCACCTGGCCGGGGTCCTCGCGGTGGAGCACTTCTACCGACACGGATTCTCGGACCGTGAGCTACGCGACGTTGTCGACGAACACGTCGGCACCTGGGGGGTCGCACGAGCACGACGGGTACTCGCAGATGCCGACCGTCGCAGTGAGTCACCCATGGAGACCGAGGCGAGGTTGTTCCTCAGGGACGCGGGGTTCACGAGGTTCATACCGCAGGTCGAGGTGGGGGACGACTACCGCCTCGATCTCGCTGACCCCGTTCACAAGATCGCGGTCGAGTACGACGGCTCGCACCACGAACACCCGGCGCAGCAGTCGAAGGACCGGTTCCGTCGGAACCGCCTCCTCGCGGCCGGCTGGATCGTCATCGGCGTCGACCACAGGATTCTCCGTACCCGGCGAGACGACCTGCTCCGGCAGGTTGAGGCGGCGTACGCGCAGCGTTCCTCGCGCTTCGTCGACTGACCCCTCCGCGTCGCGCGCCCGCGCCGGAGCTTCCCGCCTCACCTGGCCCGATTCCCCGGCGGCGAGCCCAGGTGCGCGGCCTCTTTGGTCCGTTTCGCCAGCGCACCCATCCCTCTCGCGGACATTCCGAGCGCGTAGGACGAAGACGGCGCACAAGTCGGCCGGGCGGGCGCGGGCGCGGGCGCCGGGC
>NZ_JAALDV010000206.1:0-3269 GCF_014145045.1 Dietzia sp. DQ12-76 | reverse complement strand
CTAGACTCTCCCGCCATGCGGAAGATTCTCGTAGTAACCGGACGTAACGGGGCCTGAAGACCGGCACCCCCGTTGCGTGGTTGCTCGATCTCCGTCGGTCCCCGAACCGACGTCCGAGACGAGAACACCATGCGCACCACCGCACCACACCATCCGACCGGTCTTCCCACCCGGCTCACCGAGCGCGTGAGCAGGGCGACCCCCCCTCGCACCACCGCTCCGGGCGCCTGCCCCTTCGCCGAGCGGTTCGGGCGCCGCCTGCCGCGCGGCTTCGCCGACGAGGCGGGGACCCTGGACTGGCGGGAGTTGCTCGACACCTACGCGCCGTCGACCGACCACTTCCACCTGGCGGACTTCTCGCGTCGCCCCCTGGGCCGCGGGATCACCGCATATGAGGCGATCCTGGCCACCCGGGACCCCTCCGCCCCGGGGGAGTTCACCGCCCACCGCCTCACCACCGAGTCCTGTGGGGACCTCACCGCCATGTCCGAGATGCTGGGCCGGATCGGAGCCCGCGTGGAGATCGAGCGCTTCCACCAGTACGAGGGTGACGCGTTCGACGGTTCCGAGTCCTGGTGCACGATCCTGCGGGCCACCTGCGGCCGCCGAGCGACCTGGGCCATGGGTTTCGGACGGTCCCCCTCCGAGGCCTCCATCGCCGCACTCCTGAGTGCGGCGACCCTCCTCCACCTTCGCTGAGAAGGGCCGGGACGGAGGCCTTCTGTAAACTTCCCGGAGAACCCAGACCCTGGTCGACCTCCGGCACCCGCCCCATCAGGCGGGAGCGTCCGCGTGTCGTGTCCCGGTCCACATCTCGAGAGGAGCCGCCGGTGATCGCGATCCTCTCGGCCCACGCCGTGGCCACCCTGATCGCGATCCCCCTGGTGCTGAGGTTCGGTCGCCGGGCGTTCCTCGTCCTCGCCATGGTGCCCGCCGCGAGCGCGGTGTGGGTCGCCGCCAACCTGGACCGCGTCCCCACCGAGTCCGTCCGGTGGGCGCCCGAGATCCACCTCGCGCTGGACCTGCGGATGGACGCCCTGTCGGCGCTCCTGGCCCTCATCGCCCTCGGCGTGGGCGCCCTGGTCCTGGTGTACTGCACCTGGTACTTCCAGGACGACGAACCGCGCCTGCACCTGTTCGCCGCAGAGCTCGTGGCCTTCGCCGGAGTCATGTTCGGCCTCGTCGTGGCCGACAACATGATCCTCCTCTACATCTTCTGGGAGATCACCTCCGTCCTGAGCTTCCTCCTGGTCGGCCACTACGCCGCGCGGGCCACCGCTCGTCGCGCGGCCACCCAGGCGCTGCTCGTCACCACCCTCGGCGGTCTGGCCATGCTCGTCGGGATGATCATCCTCGGCCAGTCCGCCGGGTCCTACCTGATCAGCGACGTGGTCTCCTCGCCGCCGTCCGGTCCGCTCATCCACTGGGCACTCGTGCTGGTGATCGTCGGAGCCGGCAGCAAGTCCGCGATCGCGCCCCTGCACTTCTGGCTCCCGGGCGCCATGTCGGCCCCGACGCCGGTGAGCGCCTACCTGCACTCGGCGGCCATGGTCAAGGCCGGCGTCTTCCTCGTCGCCGCCCTGACCCCCGGCCTGTCGGGCTCGTCCACCTGGCAGCTGCCGCTCATCGTGTTGGGTCTGGTCTCGCTCCTCATGGCCGGGTGGCGGGCCCTGCGCGAGACCGACCTCAAGCTCGTGCTCGCCTTCGGCACCGTCAGTCAGCTCGGATTCCTCCTCGTCCTGGTGGGTATCGGGTCGCGCGACACGATGCTCGCCGGGCTGACGATGCTGCTCGCCCACTCGTTGTTCAAATCGGCCCTGTTCATGTCCGTCGGCGTGATCGACAAGACCACCGGCACCCGGGAGATCCGCGACCTGTCGGGGCTGGGACATCGCCGTCCCGCACTCGCTCTCGTCTTCACCCTCGCCGCCGCCTCGATGGCCGGTCTGCCCCCCTTCCTCGGCTTCATAGGCAAGGAGGCCGCGTTCGCCACCGTCCTGTCCGAGGAGCGACTGCACGGGATGCCGTCGTTGGTCGTCACGGCGGGGCTCGTGGCGGGGTCCGTGCTCACCTTCTCCTACACCGCTCGGCTGGTCATGGGCGCGTTCCGATCCAAGCGCTCCTTCCCCGGCGGCGTCAGCCCCGCCGTCGCGGGATCCCGACCGGCGGGAGCACTGTTCCTCTCGGTGCCCGCCGTCCTCGCGGTCTCCGGTCTGGTGCTGGGCCTGTGGAACGCCCCGGTCGAGGAGCTCATCGCCCGCTACGTCGACGTGGCGTTCCCGCCCGGGAGCCCGTGGCGCGGCCCCGAGGGCTACCATCTCGGGCTGTGGCACGGGATCGGCATCCCGCTCGCGCTCACCCTGGTCGTCTACGTGCTGGGCACCCTGCTCTACGTGGCGCAGCGGACCGTGGAGAGGATGCAGTTCGAATCTCCGGCGCTCGGCAACGCCGACCGGATCTACGACGCCGTCCTGAGGTTCTTCGACACGCTCTCCCTGCGCCTGACGGCGAGCATCCAGCGCGGCTCACTCCCCCTCACCCTGGGCATCATCCTCGTGACCCTCGTGCTGTTCCCGTTCGTCTCGCTCCTCGCCGGGACGCGCGAGGGCCTGCGCATGGAGTTGTCCTCGAACCCCGTGGTGCTCATCGTCATGATCCCCATGGCGCTCGCCGCGGTAGCCGCGGCGGTGCTGCGCAACCGCCTCGCCGCGGTGATCTGCATGTCCGTCACCGGGTACGGACTCGCCGTGATCTTCGCCTTCCACGGCGCCCCGGACCTCGCGCTCACCCAGGCCCTGGTCGAGACGCTCCTGATGGTCGCGTTCGTGCTGGTGCTGCGCACGATGCCCGCCGAGGTCCCGCTCTCACACGGTTACCGCCGACTCCGGGCCTGGCTCGGGATCGGCGTCGGTCTGCTCGTGGTGATCACCGGTGCCTACGCCATCAACGCGCGCCAGCACCCCGCCGTCTCGCTCGACTTCCCCGACATCGCCTACCGGATCGGCAACGGCGCCAACGCCGTCAACGTCACCCTGGTGGACATCCGCGCGTGGGACACCCTCGGCGAGATCACAGTTCTCCTGGTCGCGGCCACCGGCGTGGCCAGTCTCGTGTTCCGCAACCGTCGCTACGGTTCCGGTCCGCGCCTGGCCGACGTCGACAAGACCCGCTCCGGTCGACGCGGCGTCGAGGCGGCCCGGATCGTGATCGAGGCTCCCGGCGCGAGCCCCGGCCGGTGGCTCGTCGGCGCCACCGTCCGCGACCCGCGA
>NZ_JAALDV010000205.1:0-3551 GCF_014145045.1 Dietzia sp. DQ12-76 | reverse complement strand
GGCTGGCGTCCGCGCGGACGGAGGCATCCGACCGGGTTGCCGCGCTCCGGACCGAGCTCGCAGCCGCGGAGTCCGAGGTCACCAGGCTCGGGGACGCCGCGCACCGCGACGAGGTCGTCCGGGCCCAGCTCGAGGTCAAGGTGTCCGAACTCGAGTCCGCGGTGCTGGAACGCCATGGCATCGAGCCCGAGGCACTGGTCGCGGAATACGGACCGGAGGTGCCGCTTCCACCGTCCTCGCTCGAGATCGAGGAGTACGAGGCGGCCCGCGAGCGCGGTGAGGACGTCACCCCGCCCCCGCCGATGCCCTACCACCGCGCCGAACAGGAGCGTCGGCTGAAGCAGGCCCAGAAGGATCTCGCGACCCTGGGCAAGGTCAATCCGCTGGCGCTCGAGGAGTTCGCCGCTCTCGAGGAGCGGTACGCGTTCCTGTCCACCCAGCTCGACGACGTCAGGAAGGCCCGGGCCGACCTCGAGGGGGTGATCGACGACGTCGACGAGAGGATCGAGCAGATCTTCACCGAGGCGTGGGTGGACGTCGAACGCGAGTTCCGGGACGTGTTCTCCGTGCTGTTCCCCGGCGGAGAGGGCCGGTTGATCCTCACCGATCCCACGGACATGCTGGCCACGGGCATCGAGGTCGAGGCCCGGCCGCCGGGGAAGAAGGTCAAGCGGCTGTCCCTGCTGTCCGGGGGGGAGAAGTCGCTGACGGCCGTGGCGATGTTGGTGGCGATCTTCAAGGCCCGGCCCAGCCCGTTCTACGTGATGGACGAGGTCGAAGCCGCGCTCGACGACACCAACCTGCGCCGACTCATCGGATTGTTCGAGCAGCTGCGGGAGACAAGCCAGCTCATCGTGATCACCCACCAGAAGCCCACGATGGACGTGGCCGATGTGCTCTACGGGGTGTCCATGCAGGGTGACGGCATCTCCAAGGTGATCTCCCAGCGCATGCGCTGACGTTCGGCGGGCCTCGCGGTGCCGGGCGTCAGGAACGCCTGAACAGCGCGCGGAGACGCTCCCGGTTGACCACCGCGATCGCCCGTAGCGGGATCCCCGCCGGGCACACCGTCGAACACTCGCCGTAGAGGGAGCAGGACCCGAACTCCTGATCCGCCGCGCGGACCATCTCGCGCGCCCTCGAACCGCGTTCGCGGCTCGCCACCGGCATGAGGGCCAGATGCCCCAGCTTGGCACCCACGAAGAGATTCGCCGATCCGTTGGGGCAGGCGGCCACACACGCGCCGCAGCCGATGCAGGCCGCCAGATCCAGTGCGGTCTCCGCCTCCCGGTGGCCCTGGGACGTCACATCGGCGTCGGGGGCCGCCCCCGCGGGCAGCGACACGTGGGCCCCGGCCTCGGCGATCCGGTCGAGCGCGGAACGGTCCACCACGAGGTCCCGGATCACGGGGAACACTGCCGAGCGCATCGGTTCGATGCGCAGGGTGTCGCCGTCGGAGTAGGCGTCCAGGCGCTGGTGGCACGAGGGGGTGTTCTCCGCAGGGCCGTGCGGACGGCCGTCGACGCTCACCCCGCACGCGCCACAGATCCCCTCCCGACAGTCGGAGTCGAACGCCACCGGCTCCTGCCCGTCATCAATCAATCGGCCGTTGAGCACGTCGAGCAACTCGAGCAGGCTCATCTCCGGTTCGGCGTCCGGGACGGCGTACTCCTCGTACGCGCCGGTCTCCTCGGGACCGGACTGCCTCCACACGCGCAGGGTCAGTCTCACGATGCCGTCCTCATGGCCGTCCCGGGTGCGGTTCTCATCGGTAGTCCCTCGTCGTGAGCTCGACCGCGGTGAACTCGAGCGGTTCGGCGTGGCGGGTGAACGTGCGCGGGCCGCCCCGGTCGTCGCCCTCGGACCCCCAGACGGAGACGAATCGCCACTGGTCGTCCCGGCGCAGTGCCTCACCGCCCGGGGTACGGTGTTCGTCGCGGAAGTGGGCACCGCACGACTCGTCGCGGTCCAGGGCGTCGACGCACATCAGCTCGGCCAGCTCCAGGTAGTCGGCCGTCCGGCCGGCCAGTTCGAGCACCTGGTTGAGGTGCCCCCCGGTCCCCGTCACCCGCAGGTCGGACCAGAACCGGGTCCGCAGGTCGCGGATCCGATCGATCGCGGTGGAAAGACCTTCGGCGGTGCGGGTGACCCCACACCCGGCGTAGAGGATCTCGCCCAGTTCGCGGTGGAAGTGGCCGGGTCCGGTCGAGCCGCCCACCGCGAGCAGCGCATCCACGCGGCCCCGGGCACGGGCCACGGCGGCGGTGACCACCTCGTCGTCGTCGTCCGGGGGGTGGTCACCGAGGCGGGCGGCCAGGTGAGCCGGCACCGAGTACGGGAGGGTGAACCAGCCGTCCACGCTGGCGCTGAGCAGGGAGTTGGCGCCGAGCCGGTTGGCGCCGTGGTAGGCCCAGCCACACTCGCCGCCCACGAACAACCCGGGGATCGAGGTCTGGAGGTCGTAGTCGCTCCAGAGCCCTCCCATGGTGAAGTGGCAGGTGGGCGCGATGCGCATCGGAACGGAGTACGGGTCCTCGCCGGTGGCGTGGGAGTACATGTCGAAGAGGTTGCCGTAGCGTTCGGCGATCCGTCGCCGCCCGCCGCCCGCGAGAGCCTCCCGGAAGTCCAGGTAGACCGAGTTGTGCCGGGGGCCCACCCCACGCCCGTCGCGGAGCTGCGCCGTGATCGCCCGTGAGGCCACGTCGCGGGGGACCAGGTTGCCGTAGGCGGGGTAGCGGCGTTCGAGGAAGTAGTCGCGATCGGAGTCCGGGATCTCGCCGGGCGGCCTGTCGTCGCCGGCGCGCAGCGGCACCCAGATCCGGCCGTCGTTGCGCAGTGACTCGCTCATGAGAATGGTCTTGGACTGCCACGCCGAGTCCTTGGGCAGGGCGGTGGGGTGGAACTGCACGAACGACGGTGAGGCGAACAGCGCCCCCCGCTGGTGAGCCCGCCACACGGCCGAGGCGTTGGAGTTCACCGCGAGCGTGGAGTCGTGGAAGACGTTGCCGTAGCCACCCGTCGCCAGCACGACGGCGTGGGCGGTCTCGGCGCGGATGCGTCCGGTGACGAGATCGCGGACCACGACCCCGTGACATCCGGCCTCGTCGACGATCAGATCCAGCATCTCGTGACGGGTGTGCAACCGCACCGAGCCGGCCCGGATCTGCCGCTGGAGGGCCTGGGTGCCGGCGATCTGGAGCTGCTGCCCGGTCTGTCCGCGGGAGTAGTAAGTCCGTGAGACCTGGACCCCGCCAAACGATCGCGTGGACAACACGCCCCCGTACTCCCGCGCGAACGGGGTGCCGATCGCCGAGAAGTGGTCGATGACGCGCGCCGACTCCTCGCCCAGCCTGAACGCCTCGGCCTCCCTGCCCCGGAAGTCACCACCCCTGACCGTGTCGACGACGAAGCGGTGCAGACTGTCGCCGTCGACCCGCCGCGCGCGGGCGGCATTGATCCCGCCCTGGGCGGCCACGGAGTGCGCGCGCCGCGCAGCGTCGTGGTAGGTCAGCGCGGTGACCCGATACCCCAGCTCGCCGAGCGCGGCCGCC
>NZ_JAALDV010000204.1:0-1792 GCF_014145045.1 Dietzia sp. DQ12-76 | reverse complement strand
ACCTGCGGCGCGTGGCCGGGCGGGGCCGGCGTGGAGGCGGCCGGAAGGTCCGCGGCATCTTGATCGGACTGGATCGCGGGCTCGGGGACCGGGTCGTCGCGGAGGATCCGGTCTAACGGTGTCGCCAGGAGTTCCTCGAGATCCGGCCGGGAGCCGGTGAGGTCCTCGACGAGATTCGCTATGCGCACCACGGCGAGCGAGTCCAGACCGGCAGCCAGCGGTTCGAGCGCCGGATCCACACCGTCCGGGACCACTGCGGCCAGCTCGGGTGCCAGGCCTGCCGAACCACTTGCGAGCGCCTCCGGCCGAGACGCCGCGGGTTCGGCCTGCGCGGACGTCGCCGGTGCTGGGGTCGACGAGGCGGGGGGTGACGAGTCCAGCGTCGACGAGGCGGGACTCGACGGTGCTGGGACTGACGAGGCGGAGTACGACGACGCACTCGCGAAGGGGTTCGGAAGCGCCTTGTGGTCGATCTTGCCGTTCGCTGTGACCGGTAGCTCCCGGTGAATCAGGACAGCGGTAGGAACCATGTACGCCGGAAGCGCCTCCCGGAGTGCGGCACGAATCGCACGCTGGTCGAGTCCGGACTGCGGGGTGAGCGCGACATGCCCGACCAGGCGTTTGCCACCGCCGGGGCCGTCGACCGCACTACAGACTCCCGCACGCACCCCGTCGAGGCGCGTGAGTGCTGCGTCGATCTCTCCGAGCTCCACGCGATAGCCGTTGATCTTGACCTGTCGGTCGACGCGACCGAGGAACCGGATCGTCCCGTCGGGCAACCACATCCCCTCGTCGCCGGTGCGATAGAGGCGTTCGCCGTAGACGGGGTGGACCCGGAACCGCTCCGCGGTCTGTTCCTCGTCGCCCAGATACCCGCGCGCCACGCCGTCGCCGCCGATGAACAACTCGCCCGCGACTCCGATCGGGACCGGCTCCCCGTCCGGGCCGTCGAGAATGCGGAACCACTGCCCGTCCAGCGCCGTGCCGTAGGGAATCGATGGCCACTGCGGATGGACGTCGCCGATGACGTGGTGAACCGACCAGATGGAGGCCTCCGTCGCCCCGCCGAGACTCACGACGACGGCATGCGGGGCGAGGGCGCGGAGTCGATCCGGCAGCGTCACCGGGATCCAGTCACCGGACATCATGACCAGCCTGAGCGAGCCCAGCGCGGTGCGCGCGCGCTCGGGATCCGATTCCGCGTAGTCGACGAGCATCTCGGCCAGGGCAGGCGCGGAGTTCCAGACCGTGACGCCCTCGGTCTCGATCGTGCGCAGCCAGTGCTCGGGATCGGCCTCCGAGCCGCGTTCGGGCAGGACCAGTCGCGCGCCGGCGGACAGGCCGCCGAAGATGTCCCACACGGACAGGTCGAAGCTCAACGCGGACAACCCCAGGACGACGTCCGTCGGACCGGGGTTGAACCGGCGCGCCAGGTCGTCGATCGTCGTCCTGGCCTGAGCGTGTTCGATGGCGACGCCCTTGGGCTCTCCCGTCGAGCCCGAGGTGAAGATCGTGTACGCAAGTCCGGCCCCCTCGACGGGTGCGGGACCGGGACGAACCGCATCGTCCGCAGGCCGCTGGACCACGGCGGGTATCGCCGTGACCCCGTCGGGCATGTCCGTCCCCTGCGCGGCGACAGCGACCCGGGCGCCGGCTCGGGCCGCGATACGTTCCACGCGCGTGAGCGGCCATGCCGGGTCCACGGGCACGTAGGCGGCCCCGGCCGAGGTGATCCCGAGGACGATGCCGATCTGTTCGACCGACTTGCCGAGCAGGACGAGGACCGGCTCCC
>NZ_JAALDV010000203.1:0-2687 GCF_014145045.1 Dietzia sp. DQ12-76 | reverse complement strand
CGGCGGGGGCAGGCGGGGCCGACTCCGGGGCCGACTCCGGGGCCGAGAGCAGCGCCGCGCCCGGGAGCAGCTCCGTGGTCATGATGGCCTCCGCGGTCATCCACCACTCCCGCGAGCGCTACGCCGGCTACAAGATCGCCAAGACCGCCCTCGTCGCGCTGGGCCACTCCCTGGCCACGGAGCTCGGGCCGCGCGGCATCCGCGTCAACACCGTGGCGCCCGGCTACATCTACGGCGAGACGCTCAAGGGGTACTTCGAGCACCTGGCGGGCAAGTACGGCGGGACCGTGGAGGACGTCTACGCCCACACCGCCGAGAAGATGGACCTGAGGCGCCTGCCCAGCGAGCGCGAGATCGTCGACCCGGTGCTGTTCCTCCTGTCGGACGCGGCGTCGGCGGTCACCGGCCAGACCCTGACCGTGGACTGCGGCGAGTTCCACACCTGAGCCGCTGACACCTCGGGAGAGCTCGCCTGCGCGCCCACCCCGGGACTCCGTCCCCGCATCTACCCCGAGGCACGGATCAGGGTGGGGATCGGGGTCGAACCCGGATGTGGCGGGCGCCGTGGGGGAGGAGACTGGAGGTCGTCGGGGAGAGGTCCCCGACCGCCATTGACGACGACGAGGTGACATGTCATGACCTACCCTTCAGACTCCCAGCCCAAACGACTGACCCGCTCCGAGGACCGCTGGATCGGGGGCGTGTGCGGCGGGCTCGCCGACTACTTCGGGATCGACCCGGTGTTGGTCCGCGTCCTGTTCGTGGCCTCCCTGCTGCTGCCCGGGCCGCAGGTGCTCCTGTACCTGATCCTCTGGTTCGTCATGCCTGACGTCCGCGCCTGAGGTCGTCATGGCAGGCTGAGCGCATGAGCACTCAAGACACCTCGGCCGCGCCCGGTCAGTACTCCTCCGTCCGCATCGAGAAGGCGGTCCGGCATCCGCACGTCGCGCAGGTGACGCTGATCGGGCCCGGCCCCCACAACGGCATGGGGCCGGATTTCTGGGCGGAGATGCCCCGCGTGATGGCGGAGCTCGACGCCGATCCGGAGGTCCGTGCGGCCGTCATCGCCGGGGAGGGCCGCAACTTCTCCTATGGGCTCGACCTCATGGCGATGATGCCGCAGTTCATGGAGTTCCTTCCCCAGGACACGACCCCGGACGCCTCTCGTAACGAGCGGATCCTGGACTTCGTGGAGAACATGCGTCGCGCCATCGACTCGGTGGCGTCGGCCAAGACCCCCACCGTCGCGGCGGTCCAGGGCCGCTGCATCGGGGGCGCGGTGGACCTGATCTCCGCCTGCGACGTCCGCCACGGCGCCGCCGACTCGACCTACTCGATCCGCGAGGTCAAGGTGGGGATCGTGGCCGACATGGGCTCGCTCGCGCGGCTTCCCCACATCATCGGCTCCGGGCTGACCCGGGAACTCGCCCTCACCGGCCGGGACATCGACGCCCAGACCGCCCTGCGCTACGGGCTGGTCACCCAGGTGGCCGAGGACGCCGCCGGTGTGTTGGCCTCGGCCCACGCCACCGCCGCCGAGATCGCCGCCAACCCCCCGCTGGTGGTCCGCGGGACCCGCGAGGTGCTCAACCGCGGCATCGAGGGGCAGATCCGCGAGAACAACCGCTACGTGGCCACGTGGAACGCCGGGTTCCTCGCCTCCTCCGACATGATGGAGGCCATCTCGGCGACGCTCGAGAAGCGCGAGGCGAAGTTCACCGGCCGCTGAGGCCACGAACCAGGCCGCGCTGGCCGACCCGACGAACGGTCGCCAGAAAAGGTGAGCCGTCACTCCGGTACGTAACGGCGGATCCACACCAGGGGAAACGCTGCCCGGAGTGACGGCTCGTGTACGTGCGGGCGTGTGGGCCGACGCGGCGGGGACCCCCGGCCACGCGGGCGGACCCCCGGCCGCCCGGGGTCAGCCGCGGTTGGGCTCGGCCTTCTCCTCGGGGTGCTTGGCGAAGTTCTCGACGCCCTCGGCGATGAGCTTCTCCCCGAGGTCCTTGCCCTTCCACTCACCGGGCGTGACGTGCTTGCCGGGCTCGAGGTCCTTGTAGTGGAGGAAGAAGTGCTCGATCGCCTTGAGCTCGAAGTCCGGGACGTCCTCGATGTCCTGGATGTGCTCCCACCGCGGGTCCGTGGCCGGGACGCACAGCAGCTTGTCGTCGCCGCCGGCCTCGTCGGACATGGTGTAGACACCCACGACGCGGGCGTTGACGATCACGCCGGGGTGCACCGACTCGTCCAGCAGGACCAGCGCATCGCACGGGTCGCCGTCGTCGGCGAGCGTGTTGTCGATGAACCCGTAGTCGGCCGGGTAGCCCATCGAGGTGAACAGGAACCGGTCGAGGTAGATCTTCCCGGTCTCGTGGTGGATCTCGTACTTGTTGCGCGAGCCCTTGGGGATCTCGATGGTCACTTCGACGGACACTGGCGTACCTCGCTGATCGGCGTTCTCGGGACCCCGGACGCGCGCCCGGGAATTCGCACCGATTCTAGTAGGCAGGTCCGGCACCGGGGGCGGTCGCCGTCAGGTCGCCCGCTAGCGTGGGTGATCGATGGCCGCAGCCCGGTCGGGGGCGAGGGCTCGAGAGTGCGGGAGGGCAGGGGTCGGTGACCGAGCGGGGCGTGTGGCGCGGGCGGGGCCCGGTGTGGCGGATCGGCGTGGTCCTGGTCACCGTGGC
>NZ_JAALDV010000202.1:0-9838 GCF_014145045.1 Dietzia sp. DQ12-76 | reverse complement strand
GCGAGCAGGTCGACCGGCCCGGCGGCCCGGGTGCCCCTGATCCAGGCCGACGCCCGCCGCCTACCTTTCGCCGCCGACAGCTTCGACGTCGCGTTCTCCGCGTTCGGGGCCATCCCCTTCGTCGCGGACACCGCCGGGGTCATGGCGGAGGCGGCCCGCGTGCTCCGCCCCGGCGGACGGTTCGTCTTCTCCGTCAACCACCCGATGCGGTGGATCTTCCGGGACGATCCGGGCCCCGAGGGACTGGTGGCCGCGTTCCCCTACTTCGACCGCACGCCGTACACCGAATACGACGAGCAGGGCGATCTGACCTACGTCGAACACCACCGCACGATGGGAGACCGGATCCGCGAACTGGTCGGCGCCGGTTTCGTGGTCCGGGACCTGATCGAGCCCGAGTGGCCGGAGTGGCTGGACCGGGAGTGGGGGCAGTGGAGCCCGCTGCGCGGCGGCGTGTTCCCCGGGACCGCGATCTTCGTGGCCACCCTCGGCTGATCGCCGACTACAGGATCTTCGACAGGAAGTCCCTGGTCCGCTGATGCCGGGGTGCCCCGAGCACATCGGACGGACGCCCGGCCTCGACCACCGCCCCGTCGTCCATGAAGGCGACCGTATCGGCCACCTCCCGGGCGAAGCCCATCTCGTGGGTGACCACGATCATCGTCATGCCCGCGCCGGCCAGGTCCCGCATGACGCCTAGGACCTCACCCACCAGCTCGGGGTCCAGGGCCGAGGTGGGCTCGTCGAACAGCATGAGCTTGGGCTCCATCGCCAGCGCCCGGGCGATCGCCACCCGCTGCTGCTGCCCACCGGACAGCTGCGCCGGATAGGCGTCCGCCTTCGCCGCGAGCCCGACCGTGTCGAGCAGGGCCCGTGCCCGCTCCGTCGCTTCCGCACGGGATTCACCCTTGACGAGCATCGGGGCCTCGATGATGTTCTCGAGGGCCGTGCGGTGCAGGAACAGGTTGAAGTGTTGGAACACCATCCCGATGTCGCGGCGCTGCCTGGCCGCGTGCCTCGGCGAGATCTCGTAGAGCTTGCCGCCCTTCTCCCGGTACCCCACCAGGTCGCCGTCGACGTAGAGCCGACCCGCGTCGACGCGCTCGAGGTGGTTGATGCACCGGAGGAAGGTGGACTTGCCGGATCCGGACGGACCGACGAGGCACAGCACCTCCCCGGCCGCCACCTCGATGTCGATGCCCTTGAGCACCCTCAGTGAGCCGAAGCTCTTGCAGACCTGCTCGGCCCTGACCATCGGGGTCATGGCATTCCTCCCGACTGATCGGTACCCCTGGCCGCGGCGAGCCCTGAGGGGGTGAGTCCGTCCGCCTCGGCCAGCGCGCGCAGCTGTTTGGCCGTGAGTTGACGGGTGGAACCGCGGGAGAACTTCTTCTCGAGGAAGTGCTGGCCCACCATGAGCACGCTGGTGATCACCAGGTACCAGGTGGCCGCCACGAGGAGCAACGGGATCGGTTGGAAGTTGACCCCGGAGATGTCGCGGGCCTGACCGTAGAGCTCACCGGAGAACGGGATCGCCACGACGAGCGAGGTGGTCTTGAGCATCGAGATCAGCTCGTTCCCGGTGGGCGGGATGATCACGCGCATGGCCTGCGGCAGGATGGTCCGGCGCATGGTCTGCCCCCACGACATGCCGAGCGCGGTGGAGGCCTCGGCCTGGCCCTCCGGAACGGACGAGATCCCCGCCCGCACGATCTCGGCCATGTAGGCGGCCTCGTTCATGGCCAGACCCACCACCGCGAGCCAGAACGCGGAGTACAACACCATCGTGTCGTCGAAGCGGACGATCTGGAAGTCGGTGAAGGGGATGCCGAACTGCACCTGCCGGTACAGCGTGAAGATCAGGCCCCAGAACAGCAGCTGGACGTAGATCGGGGTCCCGCGGAAGATCCACAGGTACACCCAGGCCACGGCCTTGAGCACGGGGTTGCTGCTCATCCGCATGACCGAGAGGATGACCCCCAGGATGACGGCGAGGATCATCGACAGCACCGTCAGCGCGATGGTGTAGAACACCGCCATGCCGAACCTGGTGTCGAAGAGGTAGCGGCCGTAGGTGCCCCAGCCATAGGCGGGGTTGGTCGCGGCGCCCCAGACGAACAGGAACACCAGGGCCAGGACGATCGTCGCCGACACCCAGCGCCACGGGTGCCGGAGCGGCACCGCCTCGATGGGGTCGGGCGCGTCAGCCCGGGGCGCGGAGGCGCCGTTGTGCGCGGTGCTCACCGACCGGTCACTCAGCCCTTCCGGATCTCGGCGTCGTCGATCAACCCGTCCTCGAGGCCCCAGTTCTGGGCGAGCCTCTCGAAGTCTCCGGTCTCGATGAGCTTGTCCGCTGCGGCTTCGAGAGCGGCGGCCAGTTCGGACCCCTTGCGCACAGGCCAGCCGTAGGGGGCGGAGTCGAAGACGTCACCGGCCAGCTGCATCTTGCCCTCGGACTGCTTGACCGCGTACGCCGAGATCGGGGAGTCGGCGGACATGGCGTCGACCTTGCCGAGCGCCACGGCGGTGGAGGCCTCGTCCTGCGAGTCGAACTGGACCTTCTCGATCGGCGGATCGCCGGCGGCGACGCACGCCTCGCTGCGGGCGGGCACGTCTTCCTGGTCGGAGACCGTGGTGCGCTGGACGGCCACGCTCAGTCCGCAGGCATCGTCGGGGTCCACGTCGTTACCGGCCGCCGACGCCCACTGGATACCGGCCTCGAAGTAGGTGACGAAGTCGACGGTCTGCAGTCGCTCGTCGTTGACCGTGAACGAGGAAGCACCCATGTCCATGGTGCCGCCCTCGATCGCGGGGATGATCTTCTCGAAGTCCGACTCGCGGAACTCCGCGCGAAGTCCCATGAGCTGGGCGGCGGCGGTCATCACATCGATGTCGAAACCGACGATCTCCCCTCGCTCGTTCTTGAACTCGTTGGGGGCGTACGGCGGGTTGGTGCCGATCACCAGCACGCCCTTCTCGCGGATCTCGGCCGGTACGAGGGCGGCGATCTCGTCGTCCGTCTCGAGCGAGACCTCCTGCCTCGGCTCTCCCGAGTCCTCGGGACCCTCAGTGTTGGTGGTGCAGCCGGTGAGCGCGAGGGCCGCGGTGGCGGTCAGTGCCAGTGCGGCACGGAGGCCGCGCCGAGAGGTGAGGGTCATGTGCGTGCCCTTTCAGGCGTCGGGTAGCCGAATCTGCAATGAACCTAGGGCATACTCCGGGCACCACAAAACGAACCGCCCGCTTTCGGCGTCACTGGTTACCCACTGGTTACTCAGTGGGCAGCGGAATCCCAGTCGGGCCCCGTGCCGGTGGAGACGTCCAGCGGTACGTTGAGTTCGATAGCGGAGTACATCCGGTCGACGACGAGGCCACGGACCTCCTCGAGCTCGCCCTTCGCCACCTCGAGGACCAGTTCGTCGTGGACCTGGAGCAACAGCCGGCTCTGGAGCCCCCGCTCGTGGAGGTCGGCGTCCACCTTGAGCATCGCCGCCTTGATGATGTCCGCGGCGGTGCCCTGGATGGGGGCGTTGAGGGCGGCGCGCTCGGCGTTCTCTCGCTTGAGCCGGTTGTCGGAGTTGAGCTCGGGCAGATAGCGCCGGCGGCCGAAGAGGGTCTCGGTGTAGCCGTCACGACGGGCCTGGTCCACCACCGCATGCAGATAGTCGCGGACACCTCCGAAGCGGGAGAAGTAGGCGTCCATCTGCTCGCGGGCCTCGGTCTGGCTGATCCCGAGCTGCGCGGCCAGCCCGAAGGCGCTGAGCCCGTAGGCGAGCCCGTAGCTCATGGCCTTGACCCGGCGCCGGAGCTCGGGGGTGACCTGGTCAATGGGTACTCCGAACGCCCGGGAACCGACGAAGGAGTGCAGGTCCTCGCCGGTCCGGAACGCCTCGATCAGGCCCTCGTCGCCCGAGAGGTGGGCCATCACGCGCATCTCGATCTGGCTGTAGTCGGCGGTGAGGATGCAGTCGAAACCCTCACCCACGACGAACGACTTCCGGATCCGTCGACCATCCTCGGTGCGGACGGGAATGTTCTGCAGGTTCGGGTCGGTAGACGACAGTCGTCCGGTGGCGGCGACCGTCTGGTTGAAGGTGGTGTGGATGCGCCCGTCGTCCCCGATGGTCTTGATCAGACCCTCGACCGTGGTGCGCATCTTGGTCGCCTCGCGGTGCAGGAGCAACGCTTCCAGAAAGGCCCGCCCGGGGGTGTCCCCTGTCTCCTTGGCCAGCAGCTCCTCGAGCGCTTTGGCGTCGGTGGTGTACCCCGTCTTGGTCTTCTTGGTCTTGGGCATACCGAGGGTGTCGAACAGCACCACCTGGAGTTGCTTGGGCGACCCGAGGTTGATCTGCTCACCGCCGATCGCGGCGTAGGCCGCTTCTGCCGCACCACGCCCCCGGTCGGCGAACCCGTCACGCAGGTCGTCGAGGGCCGCCGCGTCGACGGCGATGCCTTTCGCCTCCATCCTGGCGAGGACGGGAACGAGCGGCAGTTCCATGTCCGCGAGCAGCTGCGCCCCGTGGACCTGCTCCAGCTCCACATCCAGACGCTCGGCGAGGTCGATGACGGCGCGGGCCCGGGTGGCGGCCGAGTTGGCCGCCTGTTGCTCTGCCTCGGACTCATCGACCTCGTCCAGGAGCGACAGCTGCTTCTCCGCCGCCTCCGGCTCGGGTAATTCGCGCTGCAGGTGGCGCTGGAACAACTCCGCCAGCCCGTAACTACGCTGACCGGGACGGACGAGGTAGGCCGCGAGAGCGACATCCAGCGTGACACCGGCCAAGCGGAGGTTCCGGCCCATGAGGGCGTGGGTGGCGGCCTTCGCGTCGTGGACCGCCTTGAACACCGCGTCGTCTTCCAGCCACGCCTGTAGAGCCTGCTCGTCACCTGCGTCGATGCGTCCGAGGTCGATGTGACCGGATGCCCCGTCCGCCGCGGCCACGGTGACCGACTGCGCGTCCCCCGCGCCCGGTCGGGATGGCCCGACGACGACGAGGCCGTGCCGGCTGCCGGCCGGCGCGTGCGCGGCGAGCCAGTCCGAGACCTCACCCGCGCGGAGGACCGCGGCCTGCTCGAGTTCGATCTCCGACACCGGCTCGGGTGCGCCCTCCGGGAGGAACGCCGAGAGGAAGCGGTCTCGGGCCTGGGGGCCGAACTCCAGCCGGTCGAACAGGGCGTTGACGTCCGCCCGCTCGGGCAGACGCCGGGTGAGTTCATCCAACTGAACGCCGAGGTCGAGGTCCCGGGTCAGTTCGGTGATGCGACGGTTGAGCTGCACCTGCGGGAGGTGTTCGCGGAAGCTCTCCCCCACTTTGCCCTTGACCTCATCTGCGTGCGCGATGAGTTCCGACAGGCTGCCGTACTGGACGATCCACTTCGCCGCTGTCTTGTCGCCCACCTTGGGCACACCGGGGAGGTTGTCGGAGGTGTCGCCGCGCAGCGCGGCGACATCGGGGTACTGCGCGGGGGTCACCCCGTACTTGGCCTCCACCGCGTCCGGGGTGAATCGGGCGAGCTCCGAGACCCCCTTGACCGGGTAGAGCACGGTCACCTCCTCGGAGACCAGCTGCAGCGCGTCGCGGTCACCGGTGCAGATGAGCGTCTCGGCACCGGTCGCCTGGGTGGCCAGGGTCGCGATGATGTCATCGGCCTCGTGCCCTTCCAGGGACAGCGTGCGGACCCCGAGTGCCACCAGCGCCTCCTGGATCAACTCGACCTGTCCCTTGAACTCCTCGGGAGCCGTCGAACGCGTGGACTTGTACTCCGGGTACTCGGCCGTCCGATGCAGGGTCGCCCTGGAGACGTCGAACGCCACCGCCAGGTGGGTGGGTTCCTCTGTGGTGACCAGGTTGGCGACCATCGACAGGAAGCCGTAGACCGCGTTGGTGTGCTGCCCGGAGGCCGTGGAGAAGTTCTCTGCAGGAAGGGCGTAGAACGCACGGAACGCCAGCGAGTGCCCGTCGAGGAGCAACAGACGGGTGGGGCCCTGCGCCTCGGAGGCGTCGCTGGACGCGGTCGTGGCGGCGGAACTGGCTTCGGCGGTCTGGCTCGTGGTGCTCACACGGCCACTCTAGGGCGGGCGTCGGACAGCCGCTCACCGGTCGTCGGTTAGACTCCTCCACCAGCGGCTCGCCGCGATCGCCCCCGTAGCCCAATTGGCAGAGGCAACGGATTCAAAACCCGTCCAGTGTCGGTTCGAGTCCGACCGGGGGCACCACTACGCCGCAGCTCACTCCGACGTTATCGGCTGGTGTGAGGCAACGAAGATCTCCGTCGAACCCCTCCGGGGAGCACGCATTCTCCAACCTAGCTGCGTCCGAACAGTGCCAGAACCGACGATCCGGATCCGGGTTCCGGACCCACGGGCGGCGGCTTGGAGAGATCGGGGCCGGGCTCAGGAATCGTCACCTGGGTGGGTGGCACGAGCCCCAGGTAGTAGGTCGTGGCCAACAACCGACTGTCCGTGGTCCCGTCCCCGCCTTCACACTGCCACTCGATACCGAGCGGACCGACCCCCGCGTTCTGCACCAACTCGACCGAACTGTTCGGCGAGACGGTGACGGTCGGCCCCGGATACGGGGCGAGGCCGGTGTAGTTGCCCTCCGCGTCGGTCGGGCGGGCTTCGAAGGAGCACTCGAACGATGAGGTGCTGGACTTGTTCGTCCAGGTGGTCTTCAGCGACCACGCGGCGTACCCCTTCTCCGCCGTTGCTGCCAGTGCAATCGGTCCGCTGTCCGGCGCCGGGGGCGGAGGCGTGTACCCGGGAGGGCCTGCGAGCGGCGTCCCGGTGGAACCAGCCAGGTCAACCCCGATGGCGTCGGTGAAGATCGCGCCTGTGACATCGGCGTAGATCCTCGCACCCGTCAGATCCGCGCCCGTGAAGTCCGCACCCGTCAGGTCGGCCATGTTGAACTGCGCGTTGGTCAGATCCGCGTCAGCGAATGTCGCGTCCCGTGCATTGGTCTGCCACAACCGGGCGCCGGTGAGGACTGCACCCGTCGCGTCCAGCATCTGCATACCGGCATTGTTGAAGTACGCGCCGACGGCGGAGACCGATCGCAGATTCGCGGCAGCCAGATCAGCACCGGAGAAATCGGTGCCTACGGGGAATGCGCGCCCCTCCATGTTCACGCGTTCGAATTCTCCACTCACCCAGAGCACGTCGACGAACGGTGGGGTGGAGAGGTCGTAGCCACTCAGGTCCGCACCGAAGCAACTGGCGTTCACGCCTTGGACATAGGGCAGGGTGCACCCGGGGACGGTGACACCGCTGCTGTCCACAATCGGGTCCGCCGGAGCGGCATACGCCGCGGGCATCGCAGGCCAGAGACCCGCCGCGACGACGAGCGCCACGACGCCCACCCGTAGTGCGCCCCGCCCTGATACTGACCCGAAGCTAATGACAGACGTGGACATCGGTGGGATTCCTGACGCTCTGGCCCTCGACCGGGGAAGACCCCCGTGACTACGCCAATGGTTACCACGGATCTCGCGGATTCATGAGCGTTACTCGACTGGACGACGAGGCCGGGCGACGCTGCGTGGACGGCTACCGGTGGCCGGCCCCGTCCGCCCCCCGTAACCGGGCGCTCAGCGCGGGGAGATCGAGGGACGGGGTGTCCACGAGCAGTTCGATCAACCCCGCGGCCTCGTCCGCCGTCCAGCCCGCCAGACGCAGGTTCCGGTCGGCCTTCGCGCGGATCGCCTCTTCGGGGACCGGTCGCCCGGCCCCTCCGAGGACATCGCGGACCGTTGTGGTGAGCACGCGACCGTCTGTGGTCCGCGCGTCGACACGAGCCGGGTACCGGGCGGGGAACCCGGAATCGTCCCAGAGTTCGTAGGTCATCCGGCCGGCAACGGCCGCCCGCTGCCCACCGATCGGGTCGGTGAACAGGGAGTTCCTGACCTCGCCGTCCACCAACCGAGCCGCGAGGACGTACGGGAGGCTCCACCGCGCGTCGTGTCCGCTCGGGGGTGACTGTCTGGCACCCCACGGTTCGGCGATCACCGGTGCGGCCCCGGTGGGGACGTGACAATGGAGACTGTCGATGTCGGCCGGCCGGAGGCCCTCCTCGAGTAACTGTTCGACGGCCTCCACGAACGGATGGATGAAGTGACAACACGGGATCAGCTTGTACGCGGCGTCCGGGAGATGCCATTTGTCACCGAGGTCGCCCAACAACACGTCGAGCCTGGCCGGCGCCTCGGGATCGTCCGCGAACAAGGTGTAGAAGCCGTGGTCGCCGTCGAGAACTCTCGACGGCCCGGTGATCCCCGCCCGGGCGAGCTCCGCCGCCCACAGTCCCGAATGTGCGGCCCACGCCGGCTGTGCGGCCTTGACCGTCGCCCCCTCCGCGAGGAAGGCGAACGTTCCGCCGGGTTGGCTGCCGGCGATGCCTAGGGCGTCGGCGCCGTTATCCGTGTCCCCTCGGATCAGGATCGACACCAGTGCGGCGGCGAACGGGCCGGCGGCGCTCGTGGTCTGGAAGCCGCGGGACTGCAGGGTTCCCGGGCTGGCCAGGCCCATCCGGATGAGGACCTCCCACCCGACGGCATAGGCGGCGGTCATCCGGTCGCCGTCCGCGCCACTGGACTCGGCCGCGGCCAGCGCCGCCGACGTCAGGGTCGAACTCCCGTGCATCACCGAGGCGACGTGGGTGTCGTCGAACTCCAGGGAGTGGATGAGGGCACCGTTGGCCAGAGCCGCGACCGGGGCCGGTGCGCCGTCCTGTCGTCCGAGTACGGTGCAGGGGCCGTGACCGGACGAGTCGGCGATGCTGGTGACTGTCCTGACAGGACCGCTGACGGATCCCAGGATCCCGACGCCCAGGCTGTCGAGCAGATGGAGCCTGGCGGACGCCAGGACGGGGTCGGGGACCGAGGTCATCGCCTCCGCGGCCGCTGCCACCAGCTTCTCCGACAGCGTCAGTCCGCCGTCGAGCACAGGATTCACGTTCGAGTTCATCGACAGGCCTCCGGGAGGAGTGAGGTCAAGACTGCTGACCACGGTGCGTTCCCCGCCACCTCGCCGTTGACGATCTGCGCGGCGACGCCGGCGAAGTCGGGAAGGTGCCTGGACGTGAGGTCCGCCGCCTTCTGTAGCACCTCGGCCTCGCCCAATGGCCTGTCCGGACCGCCGACGGCGCTGAGGCATTCGGCGTCTCGCCGCGACCCGTCGGTGTATCGGACCGTCACCCTGGCGGGACGGTCGTGGGGCGGTTCCGGCAGGGGGTCGTACGGCGTCAGCTGGACTAGATCACGCAGTGCCGCGACAGTGGGGTCGCCCAGACCGCCGGAGGCGAAGACGCGGGCGTCACCGGACCCGGACGCCAGGACCGCCGCGACGACGTGCGGAACGGAGAACTTGCCACCCAGGGCCGTGGTCGGGGCGCGGTCGTCGAGGGCCATCGCCAGCGGATGGGTGGCCACCTCGATCGCCGCCACCTCGTCGGGGGACGGAAGCGGCGCTCCGCCGGTGATCTCCAGCGCGCACTCGAGGGCCGCGTGGGTGTACTGACAGGCGGCGTACCGTTTGTGGTAACCGTCGATGATGGCCCATGAGTCGCGCTCGGATGCCAGCTCTGCGGGATCGACGCTCTGCCCGTAGGTCGAACCGAAGACGTCGAACAGCGTGACGGCGTCTCCGCGGAGGCCGGCTGCGGCGGCGTCGGAGGCGAGGAATCCCAGCACCGCTCCTCCCCCGGCCCAGACGTTGCGGACCTGGGCTCCCACCGTGGCGTGACGGAACGGCCCGGCCATGCTCATGGTGGCCGCCGCGTCCACCGCGCCGAGGACGGCCCCACCGCTCCGCGTCCTGAGCCAGGTCACCGCCGCGGCGGCGCCG
>NZ_JAALDV010000201.1:0-1307 GCF_014145045.1 Dietzia sp. DQ12-76 | reverse complement strand
CCAGTGCCCACGGGCGCAGCGCCCGCTGCCGGGCCGAACGGCGGGCGGTCGGGGACAGTTGCCAGAGGGCGTAGACGATCAGCCCCAGATAGATGACGCTCCAGATGCTGAACGCTGATCCCGCCGGGGCCACCGGTGTGGCGTCCGCGGACAGCGCACCGCCCGCGGCGTCGGCCACCGGGGTGCCACCGAGGGCGCCGCTCCCGACGAACGCGGCCACGATGGCCGCCGCCACCCCCAGGAGTGTGACCACGGGCATGGCCCATCCCGTCTCCCGGGTCACACGGGTCTCCGTCGGGGTGGCGTGGGTAGTGGACGCCTCGGTCCGGTGCGGTGTCGACTGGTCCATGTCCACGACGGTAGCGGCGGTTCACGGGGCCGGCGACCCGGCCGCCGTCCCGCAGACCGGATGCACGACGCCGACCGGCCGGGCAGGGTGGAGGACATGACCACATCAACGAACATCACCGTCGAGCGCGTGATCGACCACTCGGCGGCCGAGATCTTCGAGGTCCTCACCAACCCGGAGAACCATGCCAGGCTGGACGGCTCGGGCTTCGTGCGCGGCGACTACAAGTCCGACCGGATCCAGCAGGTCGGAGACGTGTTCGCCATGGACATGGAGGGCGAGCACATGGGTGGTGAGTACCGCACGGAGAACCACGTGACGGGATACGGCAAGGACAAGATCCTGGCGTGGCAGACCGCGCCCGCCGGCACCGAGCCCCCCGGCTGGGAATGGGTCTGGGAGCTCGAGAACCGCGGGCCCGAGTCGACGCTGGTCCGCCTCACCTACGACTGGGGCAAGGTCACCGACAAGGAGATCCTCAAGAAGGTCTCCTTCCCCCTGGTGTCCGAGCAGGAGCTCGAGGACTCGCTGTCCAACCTCGCCGCGGTCGTGGCGGGCTGAGGGACGGGAGCCTCCCGGGTCGCCGACGCAAGGGTGAGCCATCTCACCGAGGAGTCCGGCTTCCGCGGTGCGATCGCGAGGCGTCCCGATGACCTGCGGTGACGCCGATGGGGCCCGCCCTCCTCTCGCCCGATCCCTTCCTGGATCCAGGATGTGGCGCCGCGTCGGGTTGCGTCGTCCCCGGACCCCGCTCGTAGGGTCGTCCGCCGTCCCCGTCGATCGGGGGCCTGGTCGCCGCCAGGGGGAGCCCGTCGGCGGGCAGGCACAGTGGCACGACCCGAGACCCAGGAGGTCACGAGACATGCAGAAGACGCTCGTCCGAACGCTGACCGGTGCGATGCTCGCTGGCGGTATCGCCGCGGGTGGGGCCTCGCTGGCCGCCCCCGCCGCCACCGCC
>NZ_JAALDV010000200.1:0-2145 GCF_014145045.1 Dietzia sp. DQ12-76 | reverse complement strand
CCGCAGATCGGCCAGCGCCGGGTTCGCGGCGACCGCCCCGGCCAGGCCGGACAGAGCTGCGGTCGTGGTGGGGCTGCTGACAGTGGTGGTCACGCGTGTGAGTCCTCCGGGTGGGGTGGGCGCGGCGGACGGGGCCGCACGGAGAGCACCAGTGTAATCAGCCCCGACAGCGCCGAGCGCGGGCGTGACCCCGCTCACCGGACCCCATCGTCGCGGGCCGCGGCCCCACCCGTGTGTTACGTGGACGCCGGACGGGTTGTTCCAATCGCAACCACCCGGTAACGGACCGACACGCAGCGGTAACGCCGCGGGCGTGTACTCGCTGCCATGTCACCGGAACCCCTCCGGTGACCCCGTCCCCGAGGAGCCCACAGTGCCCGAGTTCGACGCCGCCATCACCGAGAACATCGCCGCCTCCCTCAAGGAGATCCCGCACCCGTCGCTGCCCAAGGGCACGAGCATCTACGGCGGCACCAAGATCTTCCCCGACTACAAGGCCGAGGAGGGCGAGTCGTACTTCACCCTCGTGCACGGCATCGCCCACGAGTCGTCCGTCTCCTTCGTCGCCGTGCTCCAGGCCACCCGCGCCCTGCGCAAGGGGTTCGAGTCGGCCATCTACTTCTACGGCCCCGGCGCCATCAACTGCCTCGCCACCCGCGGATTCCCCACCACCGGGGACTCCGGCTTCCCCGGCGAGCAGAACATCAACGAGTCCCTCGAGGCGTTCATCTCCGAGGGCGGGACAGTGTTCTGCTGCCGCTTCGGGCTCGGCCTCCACGGCGGCCGCGAGGAGGACCTGATCGAGGGCGTGATCCCCGCGCACCCGCTCGACGTTCAGGACGCCCTGATCCACTACGCCCGCAAGGGCGCCATCATCAACTCCACCTACATGGTCTGACGTCATGACCACCATCGGCTCGGTCGCGGCCAACTTCACCCGCGACCTCGAACAGAACTACCGGACCATCGCCCACTACGCGGAGCTCGCCCGTGAGCGCGGGGTCGACTTCCTGGTCTTCCCCGAGGCCGCCATCGGGGGCTATCTCTCCAGCCTCGGCAACCACGGCGACACCACGCTTACCGCCCGGTCGCTGCCGCCGGCGATCCGTCTCGACGGCCCCGAGATCGCCCGCGTCCGGGAGATCGTCGGAGACCTGGTGGTGGCCATCGGTTTCTGCGAGCTGGGCGCCGACGGCGTGAGCCGCTACAACGCCGCCGCCGTCCTCGACGGAACCTGCGTCTACGGGACCTACCGCAAGGTGCACCAGCCTCTCGGGGAGAACATGTCCTACGCCTCCGGCGGCGACTACCAGGTCTTCGACACCCCGGTCGGGCGGGTGGGCCTGCAGATCTGCTACGACAAGGCGTTCCCCGAGGCCGCTCGCGTCATGGCCCTGCAGGGCGCGGAGATCATCGCCTCCCTGTCGGCGTGGCCGGCGGCGCGCACGGCGACCGCCGCCAACCTGCAGGAGGACCGCTGGACCTACCGGTTCAACCTCTTCGACTCCGCCCGGGCCCTGGACAATCAGGTGTTCTGGGTGGCCTCCAACCAGGCGGGGACCTTCGGGTCGCTCCGGTACGTGGGCAACGCCAAGATCGTCGATCCCGGCGGGAACGTCCTGGCCACCACCACTCTCGACGAGGGCCTGGCGGTCGCCGAGGTCGACGTCGCGGGCACCTTCTCCGCGATGCGCGCCGGGATGTTCCACCTGCGCGATCGGCGTCCCGACGTCTACGGGCCGCTGGTCGAGCTGAACGACCCGGTCGAGGAGAGGAGGCTCGCCAGTGCCTGAGATGAACTTCGCCGTCCGGTGGCCCGACGGCACGGTCCGGGACTACTACTCCCCCAGTCTGGTGATCCACGACCACCTCACGGTCGGCGAGCGACTCAGCGTCGCCGAGTTCCGCGCCCGGGCCACCCACGCCCTCACCGAGGCGGGCGAGCGGGTCCGCGCCCGCTACGGGTTCCTGTGCACCTCCGCCGCCGAGACCGCCGCGCAGGTGACCTCGGCGAGCCTGGCCCACCCCGGGGACGCCCTCGTCGAGGTGGTCGCCATGGATCCTCTCGAGGAGCACCCATGAGCCCCACACAGGTTTCCCCCGGCACCCACATCCCGGTGCTCGTCATCGGCGGCGGCCAGGCCA
>NZ_JAALDV010000199.1:0-4433 GCF_014145045.1 Dietzia sp. DQ12-76 | reverse complement strand
CGGGATCGGCGAGGCCACCGCACGCGGGTTCGCCGACGCCGGGTACCTGGTGGGCGCCTTCGATCTGCAGCCGTGTGCCTGGGCGGCGGGGGATGACCGCGTGATCACCGGAGCGCTGGACGTCACCGACCCCGCCGCCTGGGAGGCCGCACTGGAACAGGTGACGGCCCGCTCCGGTGGCGCGCTGAACGTCCTGGTCAACAATGCCGGCCTGTTGTACGGGATGCCGTTCGTGGACGCGAGCTACGAGCAGGACTCCGCGCTCGTCGATGTCAACGTCAAGGGCGTGATGTACGGCTGCCGGGCGGCGCACCCGCACCTGGAGAAGGCCTCGTCCGCGGTCGTGGTCAACCTCTGCTCGGCCTCGGCGATCTACGGCCAGGCCGAGATGGCCGTGTACTCGGCCACCAAGTTCGCCGTCCGGGGGATCACCGAGGCGCTGGACCTGGAGTGGGGTCCCACGGGCATCCGCGTGTGTTCGGTGTGGCCGCTCTACGTGGGCACGGGGATGCTCGAGGGCGTGAACACCGCAGGCATGCGGAACATGGGCGTCCGACTGACCGAGGGCGACGTGGCCGGCGAGGTTCTGCGCCTCGCCGAGCAGACGCGGCGCCCGACGTCCGGTCTGCTCGGGCGGATCCGGGGCGTCGTGGGTCGCGAGGTGCACCGGCCTGTGGGCACCCAGGCCACCGCGATGTACCTGGCGTCTCAGGTCGGGCCGGGGCGGATCATCCGACTGGCCAATCGGCGCCTGACCTCGTGACCGGGCCCACCCCCGACCCGGAGGCCGCGACCGCGGACCCCGCAGCAGCGGATCCCTCCGCCGGGCCCACCGAATGGGGTGAGGGCCTCGTCGGGGTGGGCCCGTGGGAGCTCGAGCGCCCCGGGGAGCCCCGGCCGTCCGGCGACCACTGGGACCCGGAACTGCTCGACTCGGGCGACCGCCGCAACGTGGTCGACCGCTACCGCTACTGGCGGCGCGAGGCCATCGTGGCCGACCTCGACACCCGGCGGCACCCGTTCCACGTGGCCATCGAGAACTTCGGCCACGATGCCAACATCGGCACCGTGGTCCGCACGGCCAACGCCTTCCTCGCGGCCGAGGTGCACATCGTGGGTCGACGCCGCTGGAACCGCCGCGGGGCGATGGTGACCGATCGTTACCAGCACCTGCGGCACCACGAGGACGTGTCCGCGCTGATGGCGTGGGCCGAGGCCGAGGGACTGCCCGTGGTCGCCGTCGATAATCTCCCCGGTGCCGAGCCGCTCGAGACCGCCCGCCTGCCGCGCGAGTGTGTACTGCTGTTCGGGCAGGAGGGGCCCGGTGTCAGTGCGGACGCGCGCCTGCGGGCGGCCCGGACGGTGTCGATCGCCCAGTTCGGTTCGACCCGATCGATCAACGCCGGCGTGGCCGCCGGGATCGCGATGCACGCGTGGATCCGCGAGCACGCCGCCCCCCTCTGACGTCCACGACGGTCCCGGCGCCGCAGCCTTAATGGAAATGGTTATCATTAGGACCATGGCTGATTCCCGCATCCCCGTCACCGTCCTGTCCGGCTTCCTCGGGGCCGGCAAGACGACCCTTCTCAACCATCTCCTGTCCAACCGGGACGGTCGCCGCATCGCCGTCATCGTCAACGACATGTCCGAGATCAACATCGACGCCGCCCTGGTGGCCGGTGAGGGGCATGTCGAGCGCGGCGAGGAGAAGCTGGTGGAGCTCACCAACGGCTGCATCTGCTGCACGCTCCGCGAAGACCTCGTGGAATCCGTGGCCCGTCTGGCCCGCGACGGGTCGTTCGACGCCATCGTCGTGGAGTCGACGGGTATCTCCGAGCCCATGCCGGTCGCCGCGACCTTCGAGTGGGAGTTCACCGGCGGGTTCCGCCTCGACGACCTGGCCCGGTTGGACACCATGGTCACGGTCGTCGACGCCTCGACGTTCCTCGGTGCGATCGCCCGCGGGGACCGACTGGACCAGCACGACATGGCCGCGGGCGAGGGCGACGAGCGGACGATCGCCGACCTCCTGGTGGACCAGGTCGAGTTCGCGGACCTCGTGCTGGTGTCCAAGACGGATCTGGCCTCGGAGCAGGTGGCGGGCGCGACCGAGCAGATGATCCGGGCCCTCAACCCCCGCGCCCGCGTGCGCCGACTCGACCGCGGCAGGATCGATGTCGCCGACGTGGTGGACACCGGTTTGTTCGACCCCGCGGTCGCCGCGCAGGCGGAGGGGTACGCGGAGGAACTCGCCACCCCGCACACCCCGGAGACGGAGGAGTACGGCATCTCGTCGACGGTGTTCCGGTCCGGGCGGCCGTTCGACCCGGCTCGGCTCGAGGCGGCCCTCAGGTCCACCCGCGGTCTGGTGAGGTCCAAAGGCTACTGCTGGTTGTCGTCGCATCCGCACCATGCGGTGGTGTGGTCCCAGGCCGGGCCCAACTACGATCTCCAGATCGCCCAGGAGTGGGCGCGCGTACCAGACGTCCGCCCGGGGCAGGAGATCGTGCTCATCGGGGTGAAGCTCGACCACGCCGCGGTGCGATCCGCGCTCCGTGGCGCCCTGCTCACCGATGACGAGTTGGCGGCGATGCCCTCGGCGGTTCCGGGACTCGGATTGGCCCGCTGACCGCCGGTGTCCGCCGGGCGCCGTGACACCGTCGCGAGCCCACCGTGCCCCCGCCGGTCCACCGCGACCCGCCCCCTGGCGCTACCTCGTAGGATGGGATGAGTCACAGCGCCGAAAAACTGGAGGATCGTCAATGCCTATCGCCACCCCGGAGCAGTACAAGGACATGCTCGACCGGGCCCGTAACGAGGGCTTCGCCTACCCCGCGATCAACTGCACGTCGTCCGAGACCATCAACGCGGCCATCAAGGGTTTCGCCGACGCCGGCTCCGACGGCATCATCCAGTTCTCCACCGGCGGTTCCGAGTTCGGCTCCGGGCTGAACGTCAAGGACATGGTCACCGGTGCCGTCGCGCTCGCCGAGTTCGCACACGTCATCGCGGCGAAGTACGACATCCTGGTCGCGCTGCACACCGACCACTGCCCCGAGGACAAGCTGGACGGCTTCGTGCGTCCGCTCATCGAGATCTCCCAGGAACGCGTCGACCGCGGCGAGAACCCGCTGTTCCAGTCGCACATGTGGGACGGCTCGGCCACCCCGCTCGACCGTAACCTCGAGATCGCCAAGGAGCTGCTCGAGAAGACGGCCAACGCCAAGCAGATCCTCGAGATCGAGATCGGCGTCGTCGGCGGCGAGGAGGACGGGGTCGAGAACGAGATCAACGAGAAGCTCTACACCTCCCGCGAGGACTTCGAGGCCACCATCGACGCGCTCGGCGCGGGCAACACCGGACAGCGTTACCTGCTGGCGGCGACCTTCGGCAACGTCCACGGCGTGTACAAGCCCGGAAATGTCAAGCTCAAGCCCGAGGTGCTGAAGATGGGCCAGGACGTCGCGGTCGAGAAGCTCGGGCTGAACCAGGGCGACCTTCCGTTCGACTTCGTCTTCCACGGTGGTTCGGGCTCGGCCAAGTCCGAGATCGAGGAGGCGCTGTCCTACGGCGTCATCAAGATGAACGTCGACACCGACACCCAGTACGCGTTCACCCGTCCGATCGCCGCGCACATGTTCGGCAACTACGACGGTGTCCTCAAGGTCGACGGTGAGGTCGGCAACAAGAAGGTCTACGACCCGCGCTCGTACCTCAAGAAGGCGGAGCAGGCGATGTCCGAGCGCGTCGTCGAGGCGTGCAACGACCTCAAGTCGGCCGGCAAGTCGAAGGGCGCCTCTGCCTGAACCGCCTCTGCCTGAACCGCCTCTGACTGAACCGCCTCCACCGGACCGGAGGCCACGGCCTGACCCGACTCGAGGCGCCCCGACGGGTCGGTGCCTTCAGCGGCGTCCCTCCTTCAGCGGAGGGACGCCGCTGTCGTGTGCGGGGGCCACCCGGGCGGAGACGCCTCAGCCGGGCTGATCTCCCTGCGGCACCGCGCCCATTCCCACACCGGGTTCGCACACCTTCCAGACGCCGTCCTCGTCGAGCATCCGCACCTGCTCCGGGGCGGACTCATCGGACTCCGACTCCACGGTGGCGGTGGCCACGTCGCCGTCGATCTCCACCCCGGTGACGACGAGGTCCTGCGGGAACGACCCCGCGATGGACTCGCGCAGCATCGCGTCGAGGTCGGTACCGGTCTGCTCGCCGGAGGCGGTGATGTTGTCGACGAGGTCCTGGGGAACCCGGTTCTCGGCGCACAGGTGGCTGTTGAACTCCGAGAACGATTCCGACCCGGTCATGTCGCGCAGGGTCTGCTCGACCGCGCGTTCCGCCCGGGCGGAGGAGGACATCGGCCCGGCCGCGACGAGCCACACGAGCGCACCGACGACCACGGCGACGACGACGACCGCGGCGGCCAGCGCCAC
>NZ_JAALDV010000198.1:0-3924 GCF_014145045.1 Dietzia sp. DQ12-76 | reverse complement strand
TCCCGCCGGTTCCGGTGGGGTGGCTGACGGGACTCGAACCCGCGACAGCCAGGATCACAACCTGGTGCTCTACCAACTGAACTACAGCCACCATCGCCGTCCTCGCGAACGGCGTTGATGATGCTACCCGGTCGGTGCGCCGGTCAGGAAATCGCCAGGTACCGTCGTCGGCCGGGCCCCGCGCGGCGGCGCGTGGCTCCGTCAGTCCACGGGGGGCAGGGCCCCCGCGGCCGCGCGCACCTCGTCGGTGGTCGGACCCGGTTGCGGGACGAACGCCGTGGCGCGGTAGTACTTCAGCTCGCGGATCGACTCCTTGATGTCTGCCAGGGCACGATGGGACATGCCCTTCTCGGGCTGGCCGAAGTAGATGCGCGGATACCAGCGGCGGCACAGCTCCTTGATCGAGCTCACGTCGATCATCCGGTAGTGCAGGTAGGAGTTGAGCTCGGGCATGTCCCGGGCGAGGAACCCGCGATCGGTGCCGATCGAGTTGCCGGCGAGGGGAGCGGTCCCGCTGACCGGGACCCAGGCGCGGATGTAGTCCAGCACCTGCTTCTCGGCCTCCGCCACCGTCACAGCGGAGGCGCGGATCTCCTCGGTCAGCCCCGACGAGGAGTGCATGTCCCGTACGACCGGCAGCATCGCGGCCAGTTTGGCGTCGGAGGCGTGGATGACGATGTCCACGCCGTCGCCCAGGACGTTGAGTTCGGAGTCGGTGACCAGTGCCGCGATCTCCACCAGCGCGTCGTTCGCGGTGTCGAGGCCGGTCATCTCGCAGTCGATCCACACGATCCGGTCGTTCTTGGACTCCTTGTGGGGCGTCGGGCTCGACGTCGCGACAGGGGTGGGATCGGCGCTCGACTCTGGCATCGCTCGACTATATCGCCGCAGCGTTCCAAGCTTCGTCCCACGTCTGCGGCCCCCCACCACCGCGTCGAGCCTGCAGGCGTCTGGAGCACCGCCGTGTGGCAGCTGACGTCCTCAGTAGGGTGGGGATATGCCCTCGTCCGCGGCCGACCCCGAAAACTCACCGTCGATGGCAACCGATGAGTGGAACTTGCGATTCCTCGCGGAGATGGGACAAATCCTGGCGGAACGCCCCGGAACGGAGTTCGACTCTCCCGGGGTCGTTCGCTACAGGGTGGAAGAACTGGCACTGACGGGCGGATTCGTAAGACTGGTCTGGGCTTTCCCTGGCGCTCCGGACACGGGGAAGCGCTCGGTCCGCGTCGGACGGTTCATGAATTTGGTGGACTTGCGAGGCGGGTTCTCACCGGATGATCCAGACATCGTTGCCGGGGCAGTACTGCTCAATGATTTCTATCCAGCTCACCCCCCAGCGGAGGGCCGTGAGCACGCAGACGGCATTCGTTGGCTAGGGCCGCCGCCTCCCTAGCAGCCGGGCCATGCTTGGCAACTGCCGGAGACTGCTCGCGAGGTCGGCCGATCAGGCCTCGGCCTGCCCCTCGCCGAGCTTGGCGTAGAACCGTCCCACGATCGGGGCCATGACCCCGCGCGGGGTGTAGTTGCCCGCCACCGACATCGCCTGGCCGAGGGGTCCCGGGACCACGCGCATCTTGTTCCGGGCGAGCGCGTCCAGCGAGATCCGGGCGGTGTACGTGGTGTCCACCCAGAAGCGGTCGGGGACCAGGCGGTCGACGAACGTCTTGTCCTCCTCGGCGATCTCCTCGGTGCGCACCGGGCCGGGCGCCAGAAGCGTCACGTTGACTCCGGTGCCCTTGAGCTCGCCGCGAAGTGACTCGGAGAAGGTGTTGAGGAACGCCTTGGTGGCCGCGTAGGTGGCGTTGTTGGGGATCGGCATGTTGCCGGCCGCGGAGCCGACGTTGAGGATCGCGCCCGAGCGACGCTCGACCATTCCGGGCAGGACCGCCAGCACGAGGTCGTGGCAGGCGACGGCGTTGACCTGGACCTGGCTCTTCTCGTACTGCGGATCGAGTGTGGCGACCGGACCGAACGTGGCGATGCCGGCGTTGTTGCACAGGATCGAGACCTCGCGGCCCGCCAGCTCCTCCAGTAGCGGGGCCCGCTCGGCCGGATCGGACAGGTCGCAGGCCCGCACCTCGACCGTCACCGGGAACTGGCTCTCCAACCGCTCCTTGAGCTCCTGCAGCACCTCGCCGCGCCGCGCCACGACGATCAGCGAATGCCCGCGGCGGGCCAACTCGGCGGCCAGCGCCATGCCGATCCCGGAGGAGGCGCCGGTGACGACAGCACGATTCGTCGCGGTGGGCAGGGGAAGCGGCATCATGCGTCCTCGGGTCAGGTGGTCAGGGCCGAGGGTGAGCGTACCGGCGAGGGTGGTGAACGGGGGAGTCGGAGACGCCTCCCGGTGCGGCGCCGGCGATCAAGGGCACCGGTCACCGGCGGTGGGAACCGGGACGGCACCACGCCGGCGGAAATGGACCCGCCACCTGCGCTCGCGAGGCCACTGACGAACCGCCAGCCACTAGGTTCTAGGGCGTGAGCAGCACCGGGACACCGCCCCCTCCAGAGACCGCCACCTCGTCGTCGTCGCCCGATCCCCGCCCCGCCACCCGCGGCCAGGTCTTCTCCTGGGCGATCTGGGACTGGGGCTCGGCGGCGTTCAACGCGGTGATCGTGACCTTCGTCTTCTCCGTGTATCTCACCGACTCGGTCGGCGCGGACCTCGACGGCCCGTTCTCGGCCGCGACCTGGCTGTCCATCGCGATCGCGCTGGCCGGGTTGGTGATCGCGGTGACCGCGCCGGTGATGGGCCAACGGGCGGACCGGGGCGGGCGTCGCCGCCGCTCGCTGGCCATCTGGACCTATCTCACGGTGGCGTTGACCGCGCTGATGGTCCTGGTCGACGCGGACGCGCCCTATCCGTGGTTCTTCGTGGGATTGTTGCTGCTCGCGCTGGGGTCCATCACGTTCGAGTTCGCCGAGGTGTCCTACTTCGCCATGCTGCGGCAGGTCTCCACCCCGGCCACCGTGGGGCGGGTGTCGGGCTTCGGGTGGGCGATGGGCTACTTCGGCGGGATCGTGCTGCTGCTCACCGCGTTCCTCGGCTTCATCTCCGGCGACGGCGACGAGCGGGGCCTGCTGGGCATTCCGACCGACGGCGGCCTCAACGTGCGCCTGGTGTGCCTGGTCGCGGCGGTGTGGTTCGCGGTGTTCGCGTTGCCCGTGCTGCGGTCGGTGCCGGAGAACCGGCCCCGGGCGAGGTCTGGCGACGACGACGAGGTGGCCTTCACCGAGTCCTATCGCATCCTCTGGCGGGACCTCAAGGCCCTGTGGCGCCGGGACCCGCGGACCGTGAAGTTCCTCGTGGCCAGCGCCATCTTCCGCGACGGGCTGGCGGGGGTGTTCACCTTCGGGGCGATCCTGGCGGTCACGGTGTACGGGCTCGCGCCGGGGGACGTGCTGATCTTCGGGGTGGCGGCCAACGTGGTGGCGGCGTTGGGCGCGGCGGTGGCGGGGGTCGCGGACGACCTGGCGGGGCCGAAGGCGGTGATCATCGGTTCGCTCGCGGCGATGCTCGGCACCATGACGGTTCTGTTGTTTGTGGACGGCACCGCCATGTTCTGGCTCTTCGGCCTGCTCATGTGCCTGTTCGTGGGCCCGGCGCAGTCGGCGTCGCGGTCCTTCCTCGCCCGCCTCGCGCCGCCCGGCGGTGACGGCCAGATGTTCGGCCTCTACGCCACCACCGGACGCGCGGTGTCGTTCCTCGCCCCCGCGCTGTTCGGTCTGTTCACCTGGGGATTCGGCACCGACCGGGCGGGAATCGCCGGCATCGCGCTGGTCCTGCTGGTGGGTCTGGTCCTGCTGCTGCCTGTGCGCACCCCGACCCGCGCCGAGACGTCGACCACCTGGGCCGGCACCGCCTGATCGCGGCGCCGTCCTGACTGGTCGCGGCACCCTGCCGCCTGGCCTGCCCAGTGC